>DATAAL010000206.1:0-11709 GCA_036260145.1 Longimicrobiaceae bacterium
ACCCGGCCCGCGAGGACGCGCCGGCGATCCCGTGCGACGCCGCCGGCCCCGCCCTGGAAGGGTCCGGGGCCGGCGTCGCCGTCGCGCTGGGCGAGGAGGAGACCCGGGCGCTGCTCCGCGACGCCCCGGCGGCGTACCGGACGCAGGTCAACGACCTGCTCCTGGCGGCAGTGGTCCGCGCCGTGGGGCACTGGACCGGAGAGCCGCGCGTGCTGGTGGAGCTGGAGTCGCACGGGCGCGAGGAGGTCGTGGAGGGCGCCGAGCTATCGCTGTCGCGCACGGTGGGGTGGCTCACCGCCACCTACCCGCTGCTCCTGGACCTGCGCGGGGCCGAGGGTGAGGCGGCGGCGATCAAGGCGGTCAAGGAGCGCCTGCGCTCCGTCCCCGCCCGGGGGATCGGGTACGGGCTCCTGCGCTGGATGGGGCCGGAGGAGGTCCACCGCCGGCTGGCGGAGCTCCCCCGCACCCGGGTCAGCTTCAACTACCTGGGGCAGGTGGACGGGACCTTCTCCGGGGGGGGAGCGTTCCGGGTCGCCGGCGAGGCCACGGGCCCGGCGCGGAGCCCGCGCGGCGAGCGGCCCTACCTGCTGGAGCTCACCTCCGTGGTGGAGGGCGGACGCCTCCACCTGCAGGTCGGCTACAGCCGCGACCTGCACCGGGAGGAGACGGTCCGCCGCCTCGCTGGCAACGTCCTGGACGAGCTGCGGACGCTGGTGGCCCACTGCGTCTCCCCCGGGGCCGGCGGCTACACCCCGTCGGACTTCCCGCTGGCGGCGCTGGGGCAGGCGGAGCTGGACGAGCTGCTCGGTCGCGAGCGCGGCGTCGAGGACGTGTATCCGCTCACGCCGATGCAGGAAGGGATGCTCTTCCACTCGCTGCTCGACCCGGGCGGCGGGGCGTATGTCGGGCAGTTCGTGTACGACCTGGTCGGCGAGCTGGACCCGGACGTCCTGTGGCGGGCCTGGCAGGCCACGGTGCAGCGGCATGCGGCGCTCCGCACCGGCTTCGCCTGGCAGGGGGGCGACCGGCCCCTGCAGGTGGTCCGGCGCGAGGTGGAGATCCCCGTGCGCGGCGAGGACTGGCGCGGCCTCTCCGCGGCAGACCGGGAGGCGCGGCTGGACGCCTTCCTGGCCGCGGACCGCGAGCGGGGCTTCGACCCCGCGCGGCCGCCGCTGATGCGGCTGGCGCTCTTCCGCACCGGTGACCGGCGGCACCGCCTGGTGTGGACGCATCACCACCTCCTGCTGGACGGGTGGAGCCTCCCGCTGGTGTTCCGCGAGGTGGCGGTGCACTACGACGCCCTGAGCGGGGGGCGGGAGGTGGCGGTCGCCCCGGAGCGCCCGTACCGCGACTACGTCGCCTGGCTGGGGCGGCAGGACAGGGGCGCCGCGGAGCGTTTCTGGCGCGAGCAGCTCGCGGGTGTGGAGGCTCCCACCCCGTTCGGGATCGACCGGGCCGTCCCCACCCGCGAGCCGGGCTTCGTCCACCTGCGGAGCCGGCTCTCCCCGGAGCTCTCGGGGCGGCTCGGGGAGCTGGCCCGCCGCAGCGGGCTCACCCTGGGCACGCTGGTGCAGGGCGCCTGGGCGCTCATCCTGTCCCGCTGTTCCGGGTGCCGGGAGGTGGTCTTCGGCTCCACCGTCTCCGGCCGGGCGGAGGAGGTGGAGGGGGTGGAGGAGATGGTCGGCCTGTTCATCAACACCCTGCCGGTGCGGGTCCCCGTCCCGGCGGACACCCCGGTGCTCCCCTGGCTGCGCGACCTGCAGGAGCTGAACGCGCGGCTGCGCGAGTACGGGTACTCGCCGCTGGCCGAGGTGCAGCGGTGGAGCGGCGTGGAGGGTGCGCCCCTCTTCGAGAGCATCCTGGTCTTCGAGAACTACCCGGTGGAGGACGCGCTGGCCGGGATGGGGGAGCGCCGCTTCGAGGTGGAGACCGTCGCCGGGGTGGAGCAGACCGACTACCCGCTGACGCTGTCCATGGGGCCGGCGGGGCCGGAGGACGGCCTGGCGCTGCGCGCCACCTTCGCCCGCGGCCGCTTCGAGACCGACGCGGTCGAGCGGCTGCTCGGCTTCTTCCACCGCGTGCTGGAGGCCTTCGCGGACGACCCCGGGCGGCCCCTGGGCGACGTTGCCCTGCTCACCGACCGGGAGCGGGAGTGGGTGGTGAACGGGGAGTGGAACGCCACCGGGCAGGACTACCCGGCGGGGCTCATCCACGAGATGGTGGCCGCGCAGGCGGCGCGCACCCCCGAGGCCGTCGCCGTCCGGTTCCGCGGCGAGACGACGAGCTACGCCGAGCTGGAGCGGCGGGCCAACCGTCTCGCCCACCACCTCCGCGCCCTGGGCGTCGGGCCGGAGGTACGGGTGGGGGTGTGCCTGGAGCGCACCCCGGAGCTGGTGGTGGCGCTGCTGGCCGTGCTCAAGGCGGGCGGGGCGTACGTCCCGCTGGACCCCGCCTACCCCGGGGAGCGGCTGGCGTACCTGGTGGAGGACTCTGGCGCGCCGGTGGTGGTCGCCCGGGTAGAGCTGGCCGGACGGCTCCCGCAGCGGGAGGTGCGGGTCGTGGCGGTGGACGCCGAGCGCGACCGGATCGCCGCCCGGCCCGGCACCGCCCCGGAGAGCGGCGCGGTCCCGGAGAACCTGGCGTACGTGATCTACACCTCCGGCTCCACCGGCCGGCCCAAGGGGGTGATGGCCCGCCACTCCTCGGTCGCCGTCCTGCTGCACTGGCTGCGGGAGACCGTCTCGGACGAGGAGCGCTCCTCGGTCCTCTCCTGCAACTCGGTCAGCTTCGACGCCTCGGTGCTGGAGCTCTTCGGGACCCTCTGCTGGGGCGGGAAGGTGGTGCTGGTGGAGAACGCGCTGGAGCTGGCGGGCCTCTCCGAGCCCGTGGTCTACGCCGCCATGGTCCCCACGGCCGCGGCGGAGCTGCTGCGCATGGGCGCCATCCCCGCCTCGGTGCGGACGCTGTGCCTGGGAGGGGAGCCGCTCCCCGCCGACCTGGCGCGGGAGCTCTACGCGCTGGGGACGGTGGAGCGGGTGACGAACGTGTACGGCCCTACCGAGGACACCATCGGCTCCACGTACTCCCTGGTGGAGCGGGGGGCGGACCGCATCCGGATCGGACGGCCGCTGGCGAACACCCGGGCCTACGTGCTGGACGGGGAGCTGCGTCCCGCCCCCGTGGGGGTCGCCGGCGAGCTGTTCCTGGCGGGCGCGGGGCTGGCCCGCGGCTACCTGGGCCGGCCGGAGCTCACCGCCGAGCGCTTCCTCCCCGACCCGTTCGGGGAGCCCGGGAGACGGATGTACCGGACGATGGACCGGGCGCGCTGGACGCCGGAGGGCGAGCTGGAGCACCTGGGGCGGACCGACACGCAGGTGAAGGTACGCGGCTTCCGCATCGAGCCGGGGGAGGTCGAGGCCGCGCTGCGCGCGCACCCGCGGGTCGGCGAGGCGGTGGTGGTCGCGCGCGGCGACGCCCCGGGGGGGAGGCGCCTGGTGGCGTACCTCGTCCCCGCGGAGGGAGCGGAGCCGCCGGGGGCGGCGGAGCTGTACGCGCACCTCCGGGAGCGCCTCCCGGAGCACATGGTCCCGGCCTCGTTCGTGGCGCTGGACGCGCTCCCGCTCACCTCCAGCGGCAAGCTGGACCGCCGCGCGCTCCCGGCGCCGCAGCGCAACGGCGGAGCGCCGGGGGAGTACGTCGCCCCCCGGACCCCGGCGGAGGAGCTGCTGGCCGGGATCGTCGCCGAGGTGCTGCAGGTGGAGCGGGTGGGAGTGCACGACAACTTCTTCGACCTGGGCGGGCACTCGCTCCTCGCCACGCGGGTCGTCTCCCGCGTGCGCAGGCAGATGGGCGTGGAGATGGAGCTGCGCACCCTCTTCGAGGCGCCCAGCGTGGCCGAGCTGGCCGGGCGGCTGACCGGCCAGCAGCCCTCCGCGGAAGAGCATCCCTTCCTGCATGGGGGTGAGCGGCTCGGCGGGGACCCGCCGCCGGCAGTGGAGCTCCGGCCGCTGCCGCGCGACGGAGGTCCGCTCCCGCTCTCGTTCGCGCAGCAGCGGCTCTGGTTCGTGGACCAGCTCCAGCCCGGTCGCGCCGCCTACAACATCCCCGCCCCGATCCGCGTGCATGGCGCGCTCGACGTGAGCGCGCTGGAGCGCGCGCTCGCCGCGATCGTCCGCCGCCACGAGTCGCTGCGCACGCGCTTCCCCGCCCCGGAGGGCGCGCCGGTGCAGCGGGTGGACCCCCCGCGGCCGGTGCACCTGCCGGTGGCGGATCTCGGCCGGCTGGACGCGGAGGCGCGCGAGGCCGAGACGCGGCGGCTCGCCCGCCGGGAGGCCCGGCGCCCCTTCGACCTCGCCGCGGGTCCGCTGCTACGGGCCACCGTGCTCCGGCTGGGGGAGGACGACACGGTGGTGCTGTTCACCATGCACCACGTCGTCAGCGACGGCTGGAGCATGGAGATCTTCATCCGCGAGCTTTCCGCCCTCTACGGGGGGTTCTCGCACGGGGAAGAGGTCCGGCTCCCCCCGCTGCCGGTACAGTACGCGGACTACGCGGTGTGGCAGCGGAGCTGGCTCTCCGGAGAGGTCCTGGAGCGGGAGACGGAATACTGGCGCAGCCGCCTCTCCGGCGCCCCCGCACTCCTGGAGCTGCCGACGGACAGGCCGAGGCCGCGCGTGGCGGGCGACGCCGGCGGCACCTGCGGCTTCGGCATCGGACCGGAGGTCGCGGCGGGGCTGCGGGCGCTCGGGCGCGTGGAGGGGGCGACGCCGTTCATGACGCTGCTCTCCGCGTGGCAGCTGCTGCTGGGGCGCTACGCCTGGCAGGACGACGTGGTGGTCGGGACCCCCATCGCGGGGCGGAACCGCCTGGAGACGGAGGGGGTGATCGGCCTCTTCGTCAACACGCTGGTGTCGCGGGCCAGCCTCGCCTCCGACCCGACCTTCCGCGAGCTGCTGGGCCAGGTGCGCGAGGCCACCCTGGGAGCGTACCAGCACCAGGAGCTGCCCTTCGAGAAGCTGGTGGAGGAGCTGGGGGTGGAGCGGAGCCTGGCGTACACCCCGCTCGTCCAGGTGCTGTTCACGCTGCAGAACAACCGGCGCGGCGAGCTGCGGCTGGGCGGCTCGGCGGTGGAGCCCCTCGGGGGCGGGGCCGGATCGGTCAAGTTCGACCTGAACCTGAGCGTGACGGAAGCGGGCGACGGGTTCCGGTGCGAGCTCGCCTACCGGAGCGAGCTCTGGGACGACGGGAGCGCCGCGCGGATGCTGGAGCACTACGGCCGCGTACTGGAGGAGGTGGCGGCCCGTCCGGAGCGCCGCGTCTCGGAGGTGTCGCTGGTGAGCGCGGCCGGGCAGGCGCAGCTCCTGGCGGCGAGCGCCGCGTCCGAACGCGCCTACCCGGATCTCTGCGTCCACGAGCTGTTCGAGATCCAGGCGGCACGGTCGCCCGAGGCGGTCGCGCTGGTGCTGGACGGGGAGTCGCTGAGCTACGGCGAGCTGGACCGCCGGGCGAACCGCCTCGCGCGCCACCTCCGGACCCGGGGCGCGGGCGTGGAGGCGCACGTGGCGCTCTCGCTGGAGCGCTCCTTCGAGATGGTGGTGGGCGTGCTGGCGATCCTCAAGGCGGGCGGGGTCCACGTCCCGCTCGATCCCGCCTACCCGGCGGAGCGTCTCGCCTACCAGCTGGAGGACTCCGGGGCCGCGCTGCTGGTGACCACCACGGCGCTCCTGGAGCGGCTCGGTCCCACGCCGGTCGGGACGGTCCTCCTCGACGCCCACCACGCGCGGATCGCCCGGGAGAGCGACGCTCCGCTGCGGGGCGGCGCGACCCCGGAGAACCTGGCGTACGTCACCTACACGTCGGGGTCCACCGGCCGTCCGAAGGGGGTGATGACCCGGCACGCGGGCGTGGTGAGCTACCTCTCCGTCCTGGCCGAGGAGTACGGGCTCGCGCCGGACGACGTGGTCCTCCAGCTCGCCACCCTTTCCTTCGACGCCTCCGTCCGCGACCTGATCGGGCCGCTCAGCGTGGGGGCGCGCGTGGTGCTGGTCCGCTCCCGCGAGGTGGCCGACCCCGCGCGCCTCGTGCGGCTCGCGCGCGAGCACCACGTGAGCGCGATCCTGGCGATCGTCCCCTCCCTCCTGCGCCCGCTCCTGGCCGCGGCGGAGGAGGCCGGGCCGGCCCCGCTCCGTCTCCTCCTGGTGAGCGGCGAGCCCCTGGCCATCGCCGACTGCCAGCGGGCGCGTAGGGCGTTCGGGGGCAGCGTGCGCGTGGTGAACCTGTGGGGGGCCACGGAGTGCACCATGTCGTCCACCTTCCACACCGTCCGGGAGGAGGAGGGGGCGGGAACCGCCGCCCTGGGGGTGCCGATCGCCAACACCCGGATCTACGTCCTCGACGCGGAGATGCGGCCGGTCCCGCCGGGGGTCGCCGGAGAGGCGTACATCGCGGGAGCAGGCGTGGCGCGGGGATACCGCAACCGGCCGGAGCTGACGGCCGAGCGCTTCCTCCCCGACCCGTTCGGCACGGTCCCCGGAGCGCGGCTCTACCGCGTGGGAGACGTGGTGCGGCGGCGCCCGGACGGGGTACTCGAGTTCCTGGGGCGGACCGACCAGCAGGTGAAGATCCGCGGGATCCGCGTGGAGACGGGCGAGGTGGAGGCGGTGCTGCGCGCCCACCCCCGGGTACGGGAGGCGGCGGTGGTCGCGCGCGAGGTCGCCCCGGGGGAGACCGGGCTGGTGGCCTACGTGGCGTGCGAGGGAGGGGCGCTGGACACCGGGGCGCTGCGGAGTTCGCTGGAAAGGACGCTCCCCGCCCACATGGTCCCGTCCGTGTTCGTGCCGCTGGAAAGGTTCCCGCTCCTCCCGAACGGGAAGGTGGACCGTGCGGCCCTCCCGGAGCCCCACGCCGGCGCGCGGCCGGACGGGGCGGGCTACGTGGCGCCCGTGACCGGGACGGAGCGCACGCTGGCCGGGATCTGGGAGTCGCTCCTGGGGGTGCGGCCGATCGGGCTGGACGACGACTTCTTCCGCCTGGGCGGACACTCCCTGCTGGCGGTGCGCCTGACGGCGCAGATCCGGAGCCGGTTCGGTACGGAGGTCCCGCTGTCGGCGCTGTTCGAACATCCCACGGTGCGCGGCCTCGCCGCATGGATCGGGCGCGGGCTGCGTCCGGAGCCGTCTTCCCCGCTGGTCGCCATCCAGCCGCACGGCGACCGCGTTCCTCTCTTCTTCGTGCACCCCGTGGGCGGGCAGGTGCTGTGCTACACGGACCTCGCCCGCGAGCTCGGCCCCGACCAGCCATTCTACGGTCTGCAGGCGAGCGATCCGGCGCAGCTGGGGGAGGAGGCGAGCATCGAGGAGATGGCGGCGAGCTACGTGTCGGCGGTCCGCACGGTCAGGCCCGGCGGACCGTACCTCCTCGGCGGCTGGTCGTTCGGCGGCTTCGTGGCCTTCGAGATGGCGCAGCAGCTCACCCGCGCCGGCGAGTCGGTGGCGCTCGTGGCGATGCTGGACACCCGGCCTCCGGGCCCGGCGTGTCGGCCGGCCGACCTGGACGAGTGCGTCCATCTGGTGAGCGTCGCGCGGGCGGAGGCCCGGATGGCCGGGAAGCGATTCCCGCTCACCGCCGACGACCTGCGCCCGCTCGATCCCGACGCGCGCATCGCCCGCGTCCTGGAGCTGCTCCGGGAGCAGGACGTGCTCCCCCCCGACGTGGAGGAGAGCTGGATACGGGGGTTCTTCCGCGGCACGCGGGTACGCATGCGGTCGGTCTTCCACTACGAACCGAAGCCGTATCCGGGCCGGATCATCCTGTTCGTCCCGGACGGGAGCGACGCGGACCCGGAGCTGCTCTCTCTTCGCCACGACACCTCGGCTCCCGGGTGGGCCGCGTACACCGCGCAGCCTCTGTTGAAGCTGGTCGTCTCCGGATCACACGGCACCATGGCGACCGGCGAGCATGCGGCGGGGCTCGCCAGGCAGCTGCGCGCCCTTATCGACGCCAGCCTTTCACCTTAGATCCTTCCACGTGCTCGGCGTGACTTCTTCGTGGCGGGAAACAAAAAAGCACGGTCACTCCGCGAGTTGCGGAGTGACCGTGCTTTAACCAGTGGGCCTGGGTAGAGTCGAACTTATCAGGCCATGGTCACCCGGCATCATGCGTCGATGAGCGTCGAAAATCCGTGCTCATTCCGTCATTCCCGCTGCTGGCTGTCGATCCGCTTCCGAGGGTAGCGGGACAACCTGCGTTACAAACGTGCGTATGGGGTCTCCGCGCAGCAAGCGCCGAACGTCGTCACCTACAGCGAACTTGGATTCACGACCGGAGTGCGGATCGAGCCCGAGGGATACCCGCGGTAGACTCCACATCCGGCGCACAGATCAGCCGGAACCTGCCGAGGTGGAACCCTGGAGGGCTCGAGTCACCTCCTGTGCGGACATCGAGGAGATTCGATTGAAGACAACCGCGATCTTCTCCGTCTGCCCGGGCCTCGCCTCCCTCTCCACCAGGAACGCCGACAACGCGGCCACGGTGGGCGCCTCGAAGAAGGGCCGGATAGGAATCTCGGTGCGGAACGTCTCCTGGATCCGTGCCGCGACGCGCACCAGGAGGATGGAATGGCCGCCGAGCTCAAAGAAGTTGTCGTGGATCCCCACGCGCTCCGCACCCAGCACCTCCTTCCAGATCCCGGCGACGGCCGCCTCCACCGCCGTGCGCGGAGGCGCATACGGGCGGCCCGCATCGGCGCGCTCCGCCTGGAGCCCGGCCAGGGCCTGGCGGTCCACCTTTCCCGTGGGGGAGAGCGGCAGGGCCGCCAGCGTCAGGTACTCGGCGGGGATCATGGCCTCGGGGAGGCGCTCGCGCAGGAAGGTGCGCAGCTCCGTGGTGGAGGGCGCCTCTCCCGCCGGAACGATGCACGCCCGCAGCACACGGTCCCCTCCGACCCCCTCCAGCGCCAGGACCACTGCCTCGAGGACGCCCAGGTGCTCGGCGAGAACCGACTCGACCTCTCCCAGCTCCACGCGATAGCCGCGCACCTTCACCTGGTGGTCGACGCGCCCGAGGAACTCTAGGCTCCCGTCCGCCCGCCACCGCGCGCGGTCGCCGGTCCGATAGAGCCGCGCTCCCGGAATCGCGGCGAACGGGTCAGGGAGGAAGCGCTCCGCCGTGAGCTCCGGCCGGTTCAGGTAGCCGCGCGCCACCCCCGGGCCGCCGACGTACACCTCCCCCGGCACCCCCGCCGGGACCAGGTGGCCCGCGCCGTCCAGGACGTGGAGCGAGACCCCGGCGAGCGGCCTCCCCAGCATCCGCCGCGCTCCTTCGTCGCCGGTGGCGGCGTGGCTGGCGCAGATGACCGTCGCCTCGGTCGGCCCGTACAGGACGGAGATCCCGGCGCGGGGGAACGCCGCGCGCATGTCCGCCAGCAGCTCCGGCGGCACCGCGTCGCCGCCGACGAAGACGCGGCGCAGCCTCGTGAGCGGCCCGCTGCCGGAGCGGTGGGCCCGGTCCACCACCTGCCGCATCAGGGCCGGGACGGCGTGCACCACGGTCGCGTCGCGCAGGTCCTCCGTCAGCCGGTCCACCTCCAGCACCCGCTCGCGGGGGACCAGGCGCACCGTGGCACCCGCGGCCAGCGGGAGGAAGGTCTCCAGGAACCACATGTCGAAGGAGAAGCTCCCCAGCCCGTGCACCTCGTCGCCCGGCACGATCCCGGTCGCGGAGAGGGCCGCCGCCAGGGTGTGCGTGAGGTTGCGCTGCTCCACCTGCACGCCCTTGGGGCGGCCGGTGGAGCCCGACGTGTAGATGATGTAGGCCAGGTCCTGCGGCCCCGGCCCGTCCCCGGGCGGCGTGGAGCCTCCGGTGGCGTCCCCCGCCTCCGCGTCCTCCAGGCGCACGACCCCAGCGCCGGGCGCAGCGAGGTCGCAGCCCTGGCCCGCGCGCGCCAGCAGCACCCGCGCGCCGGAATCCTCCAGCATGTAGCGCAGCCGGTCGCGCGGGTAGCCGGGATCGAGCGGCAGGAACGCCCCCCCGGCGCGGTGCACCGCCAGGGCCGAGACCACCTGGTCGATCGCCCCGTCCAGGTAGATGCCCACAACCGTCTCGCGCCCCACACCGCGGCCCCGGAGGTGGCGCGCCAGCCGGTCCGTCCGCCGCTCCAGCTCCGCGTAGGTGAGCGACTCGTCGCGGAATCGCAGCGCCACGGCATCGGGCGCGCGCCGGGCCTGCTCGGCGATCCGCTCGCAGACGGGGCGCTCCTCCGCGCCGCCCGCCGGAGCGGTGCTCCATTCGGCCAGGATCCGCCGGCGCTCGGCCTCGCCGAGCAGGGGCAGGTCGGCAACGGGTCGCTCCGGGTCGGCGGCGACGGCGTCCAGCAGCGTACGATAGCAGTCGGCCATCCGCTCCAGCGTGGCGGTGTCGAAGAGGTCGGCG
This sequence comes from Longimicrobiaceae bacterium, assembly GCA_036260145.1. GTDB lineage: Bacteria > Gemmatimonadota > Gemmatimonadetes > Longimicrobiales > Longimicrobiaceae > JAFAYN01. Next base: position 10,429 of record DATAAL010000206.1, read on the forward strand.
GCGTAGTCCCACACCGCCTCCAGACCCTCGCCACCCTCGCGGACCGTCAGCGCCAGGTCGAAGAGCGCGTGGCTCCGGGCGGGCGGGAGCGCCGCGCACTCCACCCCGTCCAGGCGCAGCCCGCCGCCGCGCGCGTCCTGGAGCGTGAGCACCACCTGGTAGACGGGGTTCCGGCCCGGGTCCCGGGGGACCTTCAGCTCCTCCACCAGCCGGTCGAAGGGGAGCTCCTGGTGCGCGAACGCCTGGACCGCCCCGTCGCGGACGCGCCGGAGGAGTTCCCGGAAGGTGATGTGCCCGTGGACTTCCGTCCGGAGCGCCAGGGTGTTCACGAAGAGCCCCACCACGTCCTGCACCTCCGGGCGGGTGCGGCCCGCCACGGCGGTGCCGACCACCACGTCGTCCTGGCCGGACCAGCGGGCGAGGAGGACGTCGAAGGCGGACAGCAGGGTCATGAACAGGGTGGACCCGCTCTCGCGGCCGACCGGGCGCAGCGCGAGCGCGAGCCGGGGCGGGAGCGGAGAGGAGTGGATCCCCCCACGGAAGCTCTGCGTGGCAGGGCGCGGCTGGTCGGTGGGGAGGTCCAGCGCGGCCGGCGCGCCCCGGAGCCGTTCGTTCCAGTAGGCGATCTCCCCTTCCAGCGCTCCCCCCCGCAGCACCTCCCGCTGCCAGGCAGCGTAGTCGGCGTAGCGCACCGGGAGCGCGGGGAGCCGCGGCTCCTCGCCCCGGAGGAGCGCGCGGTAGAGGGTGCCCACCTCGCGGAAGACGACCTCCATGGACCAGCCGTCGGAGACCGCGTGGTGCATTGCCAGGGTGAGCAGGTGGAGCTCGTCGCCCAGCCGGAAGAGGCGGGCGCGGAAGAGCGGCCCCCGGGCCAGGTCGTAGGGCCGCCGCAGCTCCTCGCCCGCCCGGCGCCGCGCCTCCTCCTCCCGCGCGCCGCCGGGGAGGGAGGTGAGATCCTCCACCTCCACGCGAAACAGGTCCGGCGGGAGCACCTCCTGCGCCGGAGCGTCCCCGTGCATCGGGAAGGCGGTCCGCAGCGCGTCATGGCGGCGGACCAGGACGTCCAGGGCGCGCTCCAGCGCCCGCGCGTCCAGCCTCCCCGACAGGCGCACCGTCGACCCGAGGTTGTAGTGGGGGCGGCCCGGGTCGAGGCGTTCGAGGAACCAGAGCCGCTCCTGCGCGAACGACAGCGGCCACGGCCCCTCGCCTTCCACCCGCGGGATCGGCGCCGACCCTCCCCCGCCCCGACCCTCCACCTCCCGCGCCAGCTCCTCCAGCCGC
>DATAAL010000207.1:0-3973 GCA_036260145.1 Longimicrobiaceae bacterium
CCGCCCCCGCCGCCCGTTCGTGCCACCGGCGGACGGACCGCCCCTGCAGACCCCGCGTGTAGACGGAATGGTTGCGCTCCCCGGCCGGGAGCCGCACCTTTCGCCCACCACCCCGCTTCGCAGCCCGCTGGCCGGGAGCCGAGATGATCCAGGCCGTCGCAGAGCGACCCACCCCCGCCGCGGCGGCTCCGTCCCTGGCGGAGCCCTCCCCCGCGCGCATCCTCTCGCTGGATGTCTTCCGCGGGATCACCATCGCCGGGATGCTCCTGGTCAACAACCCGGGGAGCTGGTCGCACATCTACGACCCGCTGGAGCACGCCCGGTGGCACGGGTGGACCCCCACCGACCTGATCTTCCCCTTCTTCCTGTTCATCGTCGGCGTGGCGATGTCCTTCTCCTTCGCCGCGCAGGAGCAGAAGGGAGCCACCCGCAGGGAGATCCTGCGCCGGGTGGTGAAGCGTTCGATGATCCTCGTTCTCCTGGGGCTGATCCTCGCGGCGTTCCCGTTCTACACCCTGGACCTGGCGACGCTGCGCATCCCCGGCGTGCTGCAGCGCATCGGCGTGGCCTTCCTCCTGGCCTCGGCCGTGGTGCTCTTCACCGGCCCGCGCGGGCAGGCGGCGACGGCGGCGCTCCTCCTCCTGGGCTACTGGGCGGCGATGAGGCTGGTCCCCGTCCCCGGCTACGGCGTGGGGAGCCTGGAGCCCGAAGCCAACCTGGCGGCGTACGTGGACCGCGCCGTCCTGGGGACGGCGCACCTGTGGAAGTCGTCGAAGACGTGGGACCCGGAGGGGATCCTGAGCACGCTTCCCGCGGTGGCCACGGTGCTCCTGGGGGTGTTCGCCGGGCGCTGGCTCCGCTCGGGTCGCCCGCCGGGGGAGAAGGCGGCGTGGATGTTCGTGGCCGGGAACGCGGGGCTCCTGCTCGGGATCGTCTGGAACGGGGCATTCCCGATCAACAAGAACCTGTGGACCTCCTCCTACGTAGTCTTCACCGCGGGGATGGCGCTCCACTTCCTGGCCACCTGCTACTGGCTGGTGGACGTGAAGGGGTACCGGAGGTGGGCCTTCCCCTTCGTCCTCTTCGGCGTCAACGCCATCGCGGCCTTCTTCCTCTCCGGGATCATGACCCGGATCCTCACCCTGGTGAAATGGACCGGCCCCGCGGGGGAGGTGACGCTCAAAGGGTGGGTGTACGACACCTTCTTCACCCCCTGGCTGGCCCCGACGGACGCCTCGCTGGCCTTCGCCGTCTGCTTCGTGCTCTTCTGGACGGGGGTGATGTGGCTCTTCTACCGGCGGAGGATCTTCATCAAGGTGTGAACGGCGGGCGTGGTGTAGTTGACCACCTGCGGGCTGCCGGGGATCACCTCCAGAGGAGCCACCGCCCGAACTGCCGCTACCCTCCCGCCAGCTCGGGGACGCTCAGCACGCGGCGCGGCTTCTCCGTGAGCCGGGTGTGGAACCACAGCTCCCCTACCCGGATCCGGCGGCTTTCCAGCCTTCCCAGCGGCTCGGTCATCCGGGGGTCAGGGGGTGGCGTCCACGACGGCGAGGTGCCCGTCCCGGGCGTACGCCAGGATCGCCGCGTCGCGGGTCACCAGCGCGGCGCCCACCCGGCGGGCGGTGGCGATCAGCATACGGTCGGCGGGGTCGCCGTGCACCTCGCCAGGAAGGCGCGTACTCTCCACCAGGATCTCCGGCGACAGCTCCGCCAGCCGGACCCCGGGCGCGGCGAGGCCGCGGCGCACCCACTCCCCCACCTCCATGGCCAGGCGGATCCGTCCCTTCGCCGCCAGCATCGCCACCTCCCAGGCGGAGATCGCCGAGACCAGGACCATCCCTCGAGCGCTCGCCTGCCGGATCCGCTCCAGGACCGAAGGGGCGACCTCGGCGGCCGCCCCCTCCATGAGCCAGATCCAGACGTGCGTGTCCAGCAGCAGCCTCGCCGGGAGCTCAGGCATCGGCGTCCCACGACTCGTCCAGCGGGGCGACGATGTCCCCGCGCATGGTGACCGTGCCGCGTAGCCAGCCCAGCGGGGAGGCCGGCTCCTCCTCGTATGGGACCAGCTTCGCCACCGGCCTTCCGTACCGGGTGACCACCACCTCGCTCCGCTCCTGCTGCACCCGGTCCATGAGCTGGAGGCAGCGCGCCTTGAAGTCGGCGGCGGACACCACCACCCCATCCCCGGGGACGACCAGCGCCTCCCGCACTGCCCGTGTCTTGTTGCTGCCCTTCCGCTCGCTCATCCCGGCACCTCCTCCATGGGTGAATTTGTGTACAGAAAATCTTGTACAATTTATTGCTGGTTGTCAAGGACCTTCCCTACGCCGTGGAGCCGAGCGCCTGGATCCGGTCCGATTCCACCACCCGCACCCCTTCCCCACCCTCCTTCGCCAGCCGCACCATCGCCCGCGCCACCGTCCGCCCGTGGACCGGACGGTACTTCCGGAGCGGTCCGACCAGCAGGTCGGAGAACGGACCGAAGACCCGCTGCGCCAGCATCTCGCCGGGGCGCCGCTCGGCGCGCTCGCCCAGGAGCAGGGAGGGACGGAGGATCACCACCTCGTGGAAGGGGAGGGCCCGCACCGCCGCCTCCACCTCGCCCTTGACCCGATTGTAGAAGATCCGGGACCCCGGGTCGGCCCCCATCGCCGAGACCAGGAGGAAGCGCTCGGCGCCCCGGCGCACCGCGATCTCCGCCGCCGCGCGCGGGTACTCCAGGTCCACGCGCCGGAAGGCCTCCTGCGACCCGGCCGTGCGGAGGGTGGTCCCCAGACAGCAGAACACGTCCTGCGCGCCGAACCGGTCGGCGGACTCCGCGAGCCGGTTGAAATCCACGACCACCTGCCGCAGCTTCGGGTGCTCACGGGAGAGCGTGCGGCGGCCCACGACCGTAACCTCCCGGTAGGCGACGTCCTCCAGGAGCAGCTCCAGGCAGTGGCCGCCGACCAGGCCGGTGGCACCCAGGAGGAGCGCGGAGCGGGGCTGCATCTCGTTCCGTCCGGGAAAGGGGTGGACAGCAGCGGTCACCCCGCCAGCCGCTCGGCCAGGCGCATGGCGTCGAAGGGCGCGTGCACCTTGGCGTCGTTGTCGAAGTACACGTACACGTCCCGCTCCGCCGCAGCGGGAGGCGACTCGTCCGTGACGCGGCGGGCGTCCCGCGGCTCGCCCCCCGCCCGCCAGGCGCGGATCCGCTCCGCCCACCAGTCGAGCTGACCGTCCGTATACCCGCTGGCGTACAGGTGCTCCGCCCCGTGCAGGCGGAGGTACACGAAGTCGGCGGTGAGGTCCTCCGTGTAGGGCCAGCGCTGGGCGGTGTCGGCGAACACGAGCGCGGCACCGTGCCGGCGCAGGAGGCGGACGAACTCCGGGGCGAAGAAGGCAGGGTGGCGCATCTCGAAGGCGTGGCGGATGGGCCGGGCGCCGTCGGCGTGCGTCCAGGCCCGCCCCTCCAGTCGGGGGCCGTGCCCCTTCGCCAGCTCCGCGGCCTCTACCGTGGTCCGGGGGAGGAGCTCCAGGAAGCGCTCGAAGCGCTCCGCGTAGAACCCGAACTGCTCCGGGAACTGCCACAGGATCGGCCCCAGCTTCTCCCCCAGCCTCAGCACCCCGGAGGCGAAGAAGTTGGCGAGTGGCTCCTCGATCTCGCGCAGCTTCTTCATGTGCGTGATGAACCGCCCGCCCTTGACCGCGAAGACGAAGCGCAGAGGGGTCTCCTCGTACCACTTCCGGTAGCTGGCGGGCCGCTGCAGGGAGTAGAACGACCCGTTGATCTCCACGGAGTTCATCCGCCGGCTCGCGTACTCCAGCTCCCAGCGGTGGGCGAGCCCCTCCGGGTAGAAGACCCCCCGCCACCCCGGGTACGTCCACCCGGAGATCCCCACGTGCGTCTGCGCCATCACACCTCCCCGGCGCTCCTGTCCCGGGGCGCAACAGAGTGTCCCGATACGAGACACACCCTCTGGACACCAGG
>DATAAL010000208.1:0-1571 GCA_036260145.1 Longimicrobiaceae bacterium
GCATCCCCTTCGAGGAGACGCGCACCTACGTGAAGCGGGTGCGCGCCTACATGCACGTGTACCGGGCGCTGTACGCCGACTGACGGAGGGTCGTCGGTCGGCGCGGGCCGTTCTCCCGGCGGCTCTTGACCGAGGGGTCGAGACGCTCGGCCGTTATCCTCTATCTACCCCGGAGCCGGGGCCCGCCAGATGAGACACTTGCGAATCTCGTTCGTCGGCCAGTGCCACACGGTCGGGTATCCGGGTGTGCCCCCCGACGCGGCCTTCCCGCAGGTCTGCCGGGCCGCCCTGCAGTCGCGCCGGCCCGGTACCGAGGTGGAGCTGCTGCTCCAGGAGTACTACCACCCGTCCCAGCTCGTCGGAGCCGTCGCCGCCGCGCTGCGCGCGTGCCCCCGCGTGGTCGTGATCGAAGTCGTCGGGTGGCTGGCGGTGAAGGGGAGGGGAGCCGTCGACCTGTCGCGCCTGCCGTTCGGCGTGCGGTCCGCGTACCAGCGGGTGCGGCACTTCCGCCACGTCTCCGCCGCGATCACGGCCAGGCTCCCCGGGAACCCCGAGGTGGTGCACAGGGTGAAGGACACCCTCGTCAACTGGGCCGGCGTGGCCCTGGGGGGGATCCCCCTGCGCCACGCGCGCTCCACCGTCACGGAGTACGAGGACCACCTCGATCGCGCGATTGCGCAGGTCGGGGGAGCCCCGGCGACCGGGTGCGTCCTCCAGGGCCCCGGCGCTCCCAACCTGGCTCTCGACTCGCGGCGCCTGCCGTCGGACATGCTGGAGCGGTATCGCGCCGTCGAGGAGATGGCACGCCGTCTGGCGGCCAGGCACGGGGTCCTCTACGTCGACCGGTGGGACACGGTGGATACGCGCTTCTTCAGCTCCGGCAGCATCCGGCCGACTGCGGAGGGACACTCCACGTGGGGACATCTGCTCGCCGACCGCCTGATCGAGGCGGGACTCGTGTGACGCTGGTGTCGCCGCGGCTGCCGAGGCACCCGAGGAAAACTCTGGCGCCGCCACGCCGCGGGCGGTAAACTTTGCTCATGGGGCCGGGGGAGTCCGCCCAGGACTCCGCGCGACCTGCCCGAACCGTCTCCGGACCCCTGTGGGCGGGCGCCTCCGCCCTCCCGCCCTTCAGCCGTCCACCCCTCTGCGCACCGCCTGGAGCGGCTCCCCGGAGGGGCGCAGTCACCCCGTACCTCCGCAGACAACCATGAGGCTCGCCCCATCCCTCCTCCTCGGTGCGGCGCTGCTGGCTGTAGCGCCGGGTCTCGCAGCCGCACAGCGCACCATCTCCGTGGGGCAGACGGTGAGTGGACGCCTGGAGGCGTCCGACCCGACGCTCTCGGACAATTCGTACTACGACGAGTACGTCTACACCGCACGCGCGGGCGAGCGGCTGACCATCACGCTGCGCTCCTCGGACTTCGACGCCTACCTGAACTGGGGGCGGCGCAACGGGAGCACCTTCGAGTCGGTGGACACCGACGACGACGGCGCGGGCGGGACCGACTCGCAGCTGCAGGTGACGGTGGGGAGCGCCGGCACCTATGTGATCCGCGCCAACTCGCTGG
>DATAAL010000209.1:0-4243 GCA_036260145.1 Longimicrobiaceae bacterium
GCCTCCGTTCCCCCTGGAGCTCGATCGGCACCCGCGTCGCCCACGAACTCGACCAGGAGCGCCGAGAGCCGCTCCAGGTGCTGCGGGGTGCAGTACAGCCGGATCTCCCCCCGCTCCCCCTGCCGCACCCTCGGCCGGGAGAAGCACACCACCCGCCGCTCCAGGCATAGTCGCTCCAGCGCCCGCATGGCGCGCACCTGGTCCAGCTCCCCGCCCTCGCGAGCCCATCCCAGGTGCCGCGCCACCTCCTCCGCCGACATGGCGTCGTGCACCGTGGGGTTGAAGGCGTCCTCGTCCAGCCGCTCGATCACCAGCTCCCGGTCGCGGAGGAAGCGGAGCACCTCCTCGCAGTCCCGCCCGCACCCCTCCCCGTCGGGGGCATCGACGACCTGTACGCTCTCCAGCACGCACACCTCCTCCTCCCCGATCCCCTCCTCCTCCGACTGCCACATCTCCGTCGCCATGCGCTCCGCCGTCTCCCGGTCCGGGGCCGTCACCGCGTACCGGACCGTGACCCGGTAGACCACGTCGACCTCGTACTGCTTCTCCGGCATCTCCACTCCTCCGGTGCTCTCCAGTGGCCGCGGGGGCGGACCGCGCCCCCTGCCGGAAACCAATGCGAGGATCGTGCTAACGCCGCGCGGCGGGGCCCTCTCTCCGCGCCGTGTCCGTTCCGCCAGGCAGGAGAGGCGCTCCCGGCGGGACAGACCTCGCCGGATCGCACTCTTTTTGTGCATATGGTTGTTGCGCCTGGAACCGGGATTCCCCAAATTTGGGGAGCGTTGGTCCATCCCCCGCTCCCCGAGACGCGTGCCTCTCCCCCAGATCCTCCTCGTCGAGCCCGACTCCACCGCTGCCCAGGGGCTGCGCACCGCCCTGGGGGGGCGCGCCGAGGTGGAGTGCGTCGGTTCCCTCGTGGACGGGCTGCGCCTGATGGGAGAGCGGAAGTGGGCGGCGGTGATCCTCTCGCTGGACTTTCCCGCTGCGGACATGGCACTGGTGCGGCGGGTGACGGAGTCGGGGACGCTCTCGGGACTCCTGGTGCTGACCACCGCCGGCCCCACCATGCAGACCATGGTGGAGGCGTCGCGCCTGGGAGTGGCGGGGGTGTTCGCCTCCCCGGTGAATCCGGACGAGCTGGTGGAGTCGCTGCGGGAGGTCTTCGCCCCCCCGGAGGAGGCCGTCCCCCTCCCGGACCCCGCCACCGTCGGGGAGGAGGACGCGGCGATCGGCGCCTCCCCTGCCATGCTGGAGGTGTTCCGGATGGTGGGGCGGGTGGCGGCCAGCTCCGCCACCATCCTGGTCCTGGGGGAGAGCGGGACGGGGAAGGAGCTGGTGGCCCGCGCCATCCACCGCAACAGTGACCGCGCCTCCGGCCCCTTCGTGGCCATCAACTGCGCGGCGATCCCGGAGAACCTCCTGGAGTCGGAGCTCTTCGGCCACGAGAAGGGGGCCTTCACCGGGGCCATCGCCCGCAAGATCGGGCGTTTCGAGCGGGCCAACGGGGGGACGCTCTTCCTGGACGAGATCGGCGACATGTCGCTGGCGCTCCAGTCCAAGATCCTCCGCGCCATTCAGGAGCGGGAGATCGAGCGGGTGGGCGGGGAGGGGCGGATCCCGGTGGACGTGCGCGTGGTGGCCGCCACCAACAAGGACCTGCGCGCCGCCATCGCCGCCGGGACCTTCCGCGAGGACCTGTACTTCCGGCTGGCCGTGGTCACCCTGCACCTCCCCCGGCTGGTGGAGCGCGGCGGCGACCTGGACCTCCTGGCCCGCCACTTCGTCGCCCGTTTCGCCGCGCGCTACCAGCGCCCGCTCCAGGGGATCGCCCGCTCCGCGCTGGAGCGGCTGCGCGCCCACAACTGGCCGGGGAACATCCGCGAGCTCAAGAACGTCATGGAGCGCGCGGTCCTCCTCTCGCAGGGACCCGTCCTCCGCCCGGAGCACCTCCCCCTGGACCAGCTCCGCCCGGTCTCCCCCGGGGTGGTGGACACCTCCCCGCTGGCCGGGTACTCGTCCTCGCTCTCCATGGCCGAGGTGGAGCGCCTCCACATCCACGAGGTCCTCCGGATGGTCGGCGGGCACATGGGGCGCGCCTCCGAGATCCTGGGCCTGCACCGTAACACCCTGACGCGCAAGGTCCGCGACTACGGGTTGGACGGGGATTCCCCGTTATCGTGAGGCTGCACGTTTTTGGTGCAGGACGGGAACGCCGTACGGGGGGTCGGTTTCGTAAGTCGTTGTGAATGGCGGGGCCTCCCTTTCGCCGCGCGGCACGGCACGTGCTTGGAAGAGGGATAGACAACCATGTTTCCCTGGAGGGCTTCTCAATGAGGCAACGTTTCCTGCTCCCGATCGTCGCGGCGGTCCTCGCGCTGGCCGGCTGCTCGGACCGCGCGGGCGCGCCCCTCGCTCCGGACGTGGCTCCCGCCGCCGCGATCGGCGGCACTTCCGTCGACCTGAACGGTGTCCTGGAGTTCGCCACCCTTCCGGACCTCACCGGGCGGCGCAGCGCCTCCAAGCTGATCCGCGCCAGCGAGGGCGGGTCGGTGGAGCTGAACGGCTTCCGGGTGGACATCCCGGCGGGTGCTCTCCCGCAGGATACCGTGGTGAGCATCGTCCTCCCGCGCGACGAGACCCTGGGGAGGCGGGTGCTGGCCGAGTTCGAGCCGCACGGGATCCAGTTCAACACCCCGGTCACCCTCTCCTTCCCCCTGCAGGGAGTCGTCCTCCCCGGAGGCGTGCTGGAGGTGGGGCGCTGGGAGAACGGCGGGTGGACCTCCCTCGGCGGGACGGTGAGCGCGGACGGGACCCGGCTCTCCAGCACCACTCCGCACTTCTCGACGTACTCGGCGCGGAGCGGCTCGTATCTCATGGCGGGCGGGTGACCCTTTCCGTTGCCTGACCGGCCACATTCGCAGGTGATCTGACATGCCGCAGAACCTCCTGGTTGAGCGGGCGCTCGCACTCATCCCTGATTCGGAGGAGTTCCTTCCCTTCACCGACGCGGTGATCGGAACCTCGAAGGTTGACCACGAGAAGATCTGGGCCCGGTCCGGTGCGTACGCTACGCTCGGGAAGCGGATCGTCGACCCGGCGAGCCTGCGGGAGGTGATTCCACAGATCACGGAGCGCGTGCAGGACCGCCTGCAGCAACTCTTCACTCACGTCCTCACCGCGATCCAGCAGCAGGAGGCGGGGGATCCGGCGGGTGCGGCGGAGACCCTGATCCGAGCCGGGGAGATGGAGGAGGGGGAGCGGCGGCTCGACAAGGCGGAGCGGATCTACCAGATGGCACTGGAGATTGCCCGGGACCTGCGGGAGAAGGGGCCGCACATCATCGCGCTCCGTCGGCTGGGGCGCGTCACCCGCACGGCGGGGCGGCTGGAAGAGGCGTGGTCCTGGTACGAGCAGAGCTACGTCCTGAGCGAGAACCAGCTCGACCTCCCCGGGCAGGTGATCGCCTGCCAGGGGCTGGGCAACCTCTGCGACGACTGGGGACAGCGGGAACAGGCGCAGACCTGGTACGAGCGCGGGCTTAGGCTCGCCCACGGCCTGGAGAACCCGCAGCTCGAATGGCCGTTCTACACCAACCTCTCCATCCTGGCCCTGAAGCGGGGAGCGCTCGAGGAGGCCGACGCGCTTCTGGAGCGCGCGCACGCCCGTATCGAAGCCACCGGGGATGAGGGCGCCATGCTCTACTGCTACAACAACCGGGGGCTGGTGCTGCTGGAGGGGGGGGACCTGCCAGGGGCGGAGCAGACCTTCCGCCAGGCGCTGGCTCGAGGGACCAGTCCGCTGTGGGAGGTACTGATCCGTGTCAACCTCGGGCTGAGCCTGGTCCGGCAGGAGCGACTTTTCGAGGCGGAGGAGGAGGCCCGCCGGGCGGAAGAGCGGGCCATTCTGTCACGTCTGGTCCCCTACCTGGTGGACGTGTACCTGCTCTTCGGCCGGATCGCCCGCTCGCGCTGCGACGAGGAGGGGTTCGTGTTCTTCGAGCAGGCGCTGAACGTGTGCCGTGAACGGGGACTCCCCCAGGTCAAGGAGGCGTGGGTCTACCACGAGTACGGCCTCCTGCACCTGGCGTGCAGCAAGCACATCGAGGCACAGGCGTATCTGGAGCAGGCCCGCAGGATCTACGCGGAGATCGGTATGGCGCCCGAGCTGAACCGCGTGGAGGAGGACCTGCGAAGCACGCAAAAAGAGTCGGCGGCGTAGCCCGTCGCTCCGCTCCCCCCACGGC
>DATAAL010000210.1:0-9648 GCA_036260145.1 Longimicrobiaceae bacterium
GCGGATCGGGGGTTTGGGAGTGGGGCGCGGGTACCTGGGGCGGGCGGAGCTGACGGCGGAGCGGTTCGTACCGGACGCGTTCAGCGGGGAGGCGGGAGCGCGGCTGTACCGGACGGGAGACCGGGTGCGGTGGCGGGCCACGGGGGAGCTGGAGTTCCTGGGGCGGACCGACGCACAGGTGAAGGTGCGCGGCTTCCGGATCGAGCCGGGGGAGATCGAGGCGGTGCTGGGTCGCCACCCCTCCCTGCGAGAGGCGGTGGTCGTGGTTCGGGAGGACGTGCCGGGGGAGAAGCGCCTGGTGGCCTACGTGGTGGCCGCCGAGGGGGTGGAGGCGCCCGCGGGCGTGGAGCTGCGGGAGCACCTGCGGGAGAACCTGCCGGAGTACATGGTGCCGGCTGCCTTCGTGGCGCTGGAGGCGCTACCGCTTATGGCGCATGGTAAGGTGGACCGGCGCTCCCTCCCCGCTCCTGCTGTGGCCGGCGGACACGTGGCCCCGCGGACCCCGGCGGAGGAGATGGTGGCCGGGATCTGGGCCGAGGTGCTGGGCGTGGAGCGGGTGGGCGCGCACGATGACTTCCTGGAGCTGGGGGGGCACTCGTTGCTGGCGACCCGGGTCGTCTCCCGCCTCCGGGAGGCGTTCGGGGTGGAGTTGCCACTGCGGGCGCTCTTCGAGGCGTCCACGGTCGCCGGGATGGCGGAGCGGGTGGAGGCGCTGTTGCGCAACGGGGCTGCCGTGCAGGCTCCCCCGCTCGTCCGGCTCCCCCGGAGCGGGCCGCTGCCGCTCTCCTTCGCGCAGCAGCGCCTCTGGGTGATCCACCGCATCGACCCGGACGATACCGCGTACCACGTTCCCTCTGCCCTCACGCTGCGCGGTGCCCTGGACGCCGGGGCGCTGCGGCGAAGCCTGACGGAGCTGGTGCGGCGCCACGAGACGCTGCGCACCGTCTTTGCCGAGGCCGGAGGGGAGCCGGTGCAGGTGGTGCGCCCTGCTCGTCCGGTCAGCCTCCCGCTGGTGGATCTCGCTGGACTCGCGGAGGAGGAGCGGCGCGACGCCGCGCTGCGGCTCGCCGCCGGGGAGTCGCTGCGCCCCTTCGACCTGGCGCGGGGGCCGCTCCTCCGCACCACCCTGCTGCGGCTGGCCGAAGAGGAGCACGTTCTCCTCTGCACCATGCACCACGTGGTCTCGGATGGGTGGAGCATGGGGGTGCTGGTGCGGGAGGTCTCGGCGCTCTACGAGGCCTTCTCGCGCGGGGAGCCCTCGCCGCTCCCGGAGCTGCCGGTGCAGTACGCGGACTTCGCGACGTGGCAGCGGGAGTGGCTGGCGGGCGAGGTGCTGGAGCGGCAGCTCGGCTGGTGGCGGGAGCAGCTCGCGGGAGCGCCCCCGACGCTGGAGCTCCCCACCGACCGGCCCCGCCCCGTGGCTCCCACCTTCCGTGGCGCCTCGCACCGCTTCGTGCTCCCGGCGGACCGGGTCGCCGGGCTGCAGGCGCTCTCCCGGCGCGAGGGGGCTACGCTCTTCATGACGCTCCTCGCCGCCTTCCAGACGCTCCTGGCCAGGTACTCCGGGCAGGACGACCTGGTGGTCGGCACCCCCGTCGCCGGGCGCGGCCGGAGCGAGACGGAGGAGCTGATCGGCTTCTTCGTCAACGCGCTGGTGCTGCGCGCGGACCTCTCGGGCGACCCGACGTTCCGTGGGTTCCTGGGGCGCGTCCGGGAGACGACGCTGGGCGCGTACGCGCACCAGGACCTCCCCTTCGAGCGGCTGGTGGAGGAGCTGTCGTCCGGGCGGGACGCAGGGCGCCACCCCCTCTTCCAGGTGCTCTTCGCCCTGCAGAACGCTCCGGCGCACACCCTCCGGCTCCCCGGGCTCACCCTGGAGGCCCGCGACACCCACAGCGGCGCGCTCCCCTTCGACCTGGCGCTCTCGGCGAGCGAGGAGGCGGAGGGGCTGGCGGCGGAGCTGGAGTACAGCACGGAGCTCTTCGACGCGGCCACCGCGGAGCGGCTGGCGGCGCACTTCGCGATCCTCCTGGAGGGGATCACCCGCGAACCCGGGCGGCGCCTCTCCGACCTCCCCCTCCTGGGCGAGGCGGAGCGCAGGATGCTGCTGGCGGAGTGGAACGCGACCGGGCGGGAGTATCCGCGCGGTCACTCCCTGCATGGGCTCTTCGCGGAGCAGGCAGCGCGTACCCCCGGGGCCGCGGCGGTGATCTTCCAGGGGGCGGCGCTGAGCTACGCCGAGCTGGAGGCGCGCGCCAACCGCCTCGCCCGGTACCTGCTCGGCCGCGGGGTCGGCGCCGAGGCGCGGGTGGGGATCTGCGTGCAGCGCGGCCCCGGGATGGCGGTGGCGATCCTGGCGGCGCTCAAGGCCGGGGCGGCGTACGTCCCCCTCGACCCGGCGTACCCGGTGGAGCGCCTGGCGCACCTGCTGGCCGACTCCGGCGCGTGCCTCGTCCTCACCGAAGAGGCGATCGCGGCGCACCTCCCCGCACTCGCGGCGGGAGTGGTGTGCCTGGACGCGGAGCGGGAGTGGATCGACGCGGAGAGCGACGCGGCCCCGGGGGTCGAAGTCGGCCCGGAGCGACTGGCGTACGTGATCTACACCTCCGGCTCCACGGGCAAGCCCAAGGGGGTCGCGGTCCAGCACGGAGCGGTGGTGAACTTCGCCACCGACATGGCCGCGCGGCTGGGACTCGGTCCGTCCGACCGCTTCCTCCAGTTCGCTTCGCCCGGCTTCGACGTGGTGGTGGAGGAGATCTTCCCCACCTGGCTCAGCGGCGCGGCGGTGGTGTTCACCGAGGGGAACCTGTTCGCCCCCGCGGAGCTGCTGCGCGTCGTGGAGGCGGAGGGGGTGACCGGCTTCGAGCTGCCCACGGCGTACTGGCACGAGTGGGTCTACGAGCTCACCCGCAGCGGGGCCAGGCTCCCCGCCCACCTGCGCCAGGTGGTCGTCGGGGGCGAGCGGGTGCTCCCCGAGCGCCTGGCCGAGTGGAGCGCGCTGGGGGTCCCCCTGGTGCACGTCTTCGGGCTCACGGAGACGGCGTGCACCTCCACCACGCTGCGCCTGGAGGCGGGTGACGACGGCGCGCGCTGGCCCAACCTCCCGGTCGGGAAGCCGCACGGGAACGTCCGCCTGTACGTGCTGGACCCCGCCCTCGGCCCCGCGCCGATCGGCGTCGCCGGCGAGCTGTTCATCGGCGGCGAGGGGCTCGCGCGCGGCTACCACGGGCAGCCGGCGCTGACGGCGGAGCGCTTCGTCCCCGATCCCTTCTCCAGCGAGCCCGGGGCGCGGCTCTACCGCACGGGCGACCGGGTGCGCTGGCTGGCAGACGGGAACCTGGAGTTCCAGGGGCGCATCGACCAGCAGGTGAAGATCCGCGGCTTCCGGGTGGAGCCGGCGGAGATCGAGGCCGCCCTCGCCGCCCACCCCGCAGTGCGCGAGGTGGCGGTGGTGGTGCGCGGGGAGGAGGGCGACCGCTTCCTGGCCGCCTACCTGGTCCCGGCGGAGGGGTACTCCGCCGGCCCCGAGGGGCTGCTCCGGACGGGGTCGGCGCGGGCCGAGCTGTGGCCGTCGCACGGGGAGTACCCGGTCTACGACGACCTCCTCTACCGCGCCATGGCCCGGGACGACCGGCGCAACCAGGGGTACCGCGAGGTGCTCGCGCAGGTGATGCCCGGCAAGGTGGCGGTGGACGTGGGGACCGGCGGCGAGTGCGTGCTGGCCCGCCTGTGCGTGGAGGCGGGCGCGCGGAAGGTGTACGCCATCGAGGTGATGGAGGAGTCCTTCCGCAAGGCGCAGGAGAAGATCCGCGAGCTGGGGCTGGAGGACCGCATCGAGCTGATCCGTGGCGACGCCACGACGGTGCAGCTCCCGGAGCCGGTGGACGTCTGCATCTCGGAGCTGATCGGCTGCATCGGCGGCTCCGAGGGCGCGGTGGCCATCCTCAACCAGGCGCGCCACTGGCTCAAGCCGGACGGGTCGATGATCCCCCGCCGCTGCGTCACGCGGATCGCCGCCGTGTCGCTCCCGGAGGAGCTGCACGCCGAGCCCGCCTTCACCGAGCTGGGGGCCCACTACGCCGAGCAGGTCTTCCGGGCCGTCGGGCACCGCGACGACGTGCGCCTGTGCGTGAAGGGCTTCCCCCGCGACCACCTCCTCTCGGACACCGCGCTCTTCGAGGACCTGGACTTCACGCGGCACTCGGACCCGGTCTTCCGGAGCGAGCTGGAGCTGCGGATCGAGAAGGCGGGGCGGCTGGACGGCTTCCTCCTCTGGATCCAGCTCTACCCCGGCGAGCGGATGGCGGTGGACGCGCTGGAGGAGGAGTGCGCCTGGCTTCCCATGTTCTTCCCCGCCTTCTACCCGGGGGTGGACGTGGGCGCGGGCGATGTGCTGCGCGTGGAGTGCAGCGGGGCGCCGGGGGAGACGGGGACGTACCCCGACTACCACCTGCGAGGGGTGCTGGCGCGGACGGACGGAAGGGAGGAGGCGTTCGCCTTCGACTCCTGGCACCTGCGGCGCCCGGCGGAGCCGAACGCGCTCCACCGGCGGATCGTCTCTCTCGGCGCGGTGCGGGTGCGCCCGGAGGCGGAGGAGCGGGTCACCCCCGACGCCCTCCGCGAGTGCCTGGGACGGGAGCTCCCCTCCTACATGGTCCCCTCGGCCTTCGTCTTCCTCCCCGAGCTCCCGCTCACCCCGCACGGCAAGCTGGACCGGCGGGCGCTCCCCGCGCCCGGCGCGGCCGCGGCGCAGTGGGAGCACGTGGCCCCCGCGACCCCGGCGGAAGAGGTGCTGGCGGGGATCTGGGCCGAGGTGCTGGGCGTGGAGCGGGTGGGGGCGAGCGACGACTTCTTCTCGCGCGGAGGGCACTCGCTCCTGGCGACGCGCGTCGTCACCCGGGTGCGGCAGGCGTTCGGGGTGGAGGTGCCGCTGCGGGCGCTCTTCGAGGCGCCCACCGTGGCCGGGCTCGCCCGCCGCGTGGAGGCGCTGCGGCGCGCGGGCGCCGGGACGCAGGCCCCGCCGATCCTCCCCGTCCCCCGCGACCGACGGCTCCCGCTCTCCTACGGCCAGCAGCGCCTCTGGTTCATCCACCGGATGGACCCGGAGAGCGCGGCGTACCACGTCCCCTTCGCGCTGCGGGTGCGCGGGCCGCTGGACGTGCGGGTGCTGGAGCGCTCCATCCAGGAGGTGGTGCGGCGCCACGAGGCGCTCCGCACCGTCTTCCCGGACCGGGGTGGGCACCCGGTCCAGGTGGTTGCGGACGCGTTCCCCGGCCTGCTGCGCGAGGTGGAGCTGTGCGGGGTCGCCGGGGAGGAGCGGGAGGTGGAGCTGCGGCGGCTGGCCGACGACGAGGCGGCGCGCCCCTTCGACCTGGAGCGCGGCCCGCTGCTGCGCGCCCTCGCGGCGCGCGTGGACGCGGACGAGTGGGTCCTCTTCTTCACCATGCACCACATCGTCTCGGACGGGTGGAGCATGGGGGTGCTGGTGCGCGAGGTCTCGGCGCTCTACGAGGCCTTCTCGCGCGGGGAGCCCTCGCCGCTCCCGGAGCTGCCGGTGCAGTACGCGGACTTCGCGACGTGGCAGCGGGAGTGGCTGGCGGGCGAGGTGTTGGAGCGGCAGCTCGGCTGGTGGCGCGAAGCACTGGCCGGCGCCCCGCCGGTCCTGGAGCTCCCCGCGGACCGGCCGCGCCCCGCGACGCCGAGCTTCCGCGGCGCCGGGCACTCCCTCTTCCTGGATGCGGAGACCACGCGGGAGCTGCGGGCGCTCTCCCGGCGCGAGGGGGCGACGCTCTTCATGACGCTCCTCGCCGCCTTCCAGGCCCTCCTGGCCAGGTACTCCGGGCAGGACGACCTGGTGGTCGGCACCCCCATCGCCGGGCGCACCCGGGCGGAGACGGAGGGGCTGATCGGCTTCTTCGTCAACACCCTGGCGCTGCGCGGCGACCTCTCCGGCGACCCGACGTTCCGGGAGCTGCTGGGGCGCGTGCGCGACGCCACCCTCGGCGCCTACGCGCACCAGGACCTCCCCTTCGACCGGCTGGTGGAGGAGATCCAGCCCGAGCGGAGCCTGAACCGGGCGCCGCTCTTCCAGGTGACCTTCACGCTGGAGGAGGGCGACTTCGAGCAGGACGTCCGGCTCGGCGGCGTGCGGCTGGAGTCGCTGGAGTGGGTGGAGGACCTCTCCAAGTGGGACCTGAGCCTGGGGATCGCGGAGGACGGCGACGGCCTGCGCGCCGTCTTCACCTACGCCGCCGACCTCTATGAGGCGGCGACCGTGGAGCGCATGGCGGAGCACTTCCGCAACCTGCTCCATGCTCTGGCCTCCGCCCCGGAGCGGCGCCTCTCCGAGCTGGAGCTGGTCGGCGCCGCCGAGCGCCGGTGGCTCCTCGCGCAGGGGAGCGGAGCGGGGGCGGGGGTGGAGCCGGCGGGGTGCGTGCACGAGCTCTTCGCCGGGTGGGCGGCGCGTACCCCCGAAGCCACCGCGGTGGTCTTCGACGGGGGGACGCTCACCTACGCGGAGCTGGACCGGCGCTCCAGCCGGCTCGCCCACGCCCTGCGCCGCCGGGGGGTGGGGCCGGAGACCCGGGTGGGGCTGTGCGCGGAGCGCTCGGCCGAGATGGTGGTGGGGGTGCTGGGGATCCTCAAGGCCGGGGGCGGCTACGTCCCGCTGGATCCCGCCTACCCGCCGGAGCGGATCACCTACATGCTGGAGGACGCCGCGGTCGCGGTGCTGGTGGCGCAGGAAGCGGTGGCGGCGGCGCTCCCGGCGCACGGCGCCGAGGTCCTCCTCCTGGACGCCGACGCGGCGGGGATCGCCGCGGAGAGCGACGCAGCCCCCGGGGTGGAGGTGTCGCCGGAGCACCTGGCGTACGTGATCTACACCTCGGGCTCCACCGGCCGCCCCAAGGGGGTGCGGATCGAGCACGGCAGCCTGGCGAACACCCTGGACGCGGCCCGCGCCGCCTTCGGATTCGGTCCGGGGGACGAGATGCCGAGCCTGGCGAGCTTCGCCTTCGACATCTGGCTCTTCGAGACCCTGCTCCCCCTGCTGTGTGGGGGGACGGTGCGGATCGTCCCGCGCGAGCGGGTGGTGGACGTGGCCGCCCTGGTGAAGGAGCTGGAGGAGGCCACCCTGCTGCACGCCGTCCCCGCGCTGATGCGGCAGGTGGCGCGGACGGTGCGCGGCGGACGCGGCTCGCTCCCCCGGCTGCGGCACGCCTTCGTGGGTGGGGACGCCGTCCCCGCCGACCTGCTCGGCGAGATGCGGGAGGTCTTCCCCGCCGCTGAGGTGCACGTGCTGTACGGGCCCACCGAGGCCGCCATCATCTGCGCCGCGCACCACGCCGCCGGCGGCGTGGGCGGGGAGCGTCACCTGCTGGGCCGTCCGCTCGGCAACGCCCCGCTCTACGTGCTGGACTCCGCCGGGAGGCCGCAGCCCCAGGGGGTCCCCGGGGAGCTGTGCATCGGCGGGGCGAGCGTGGCGCGCGACTACCTGGGCCGCCCGGAGCTGACCGCGGAGAAGTTCGTCCCCGACCCCTTCGCTGCGGAGCCGGGCGCGCGGCTGTACCGCACCGGCGACCGGGCTCGCTGGGGGGCGGACGGGGTGCTGGAGTTCCTGGGCCGGGTGGACAGCCAGGTCAAGATCCGTGGCTTCCGCATCGAGCCCGGCGAGGTGGAGGCGCTCCTCGCCGCCCACCCGGCGGTGCGGGACGCGGTGGTGACGGTGCGGGAGGATGCGCCCGGAGACCGCCGGCTGGTGGGGTACGTGGTCCCCGCCGCGGGGGAGGTGTCCCCGGCGGAGCTGTCCACCTGGCTCGGGGAGCGCCTCCCCGGGTACATGGTCCCCGCCGCGCTGGTATCGCTGGACGCCTTCCCGCTCTCCCCCAACGGCAAGGTGGACCGTCGGGCGCTCCCCGCCCCCGAGCGGGAGGAGGCGGCCGCGGAGTACGCGGCGCCACGCACCTCGACGGAGGAGGTCGTAGCCGGGATCTGGGCCGACATCCTGCGCCGGGAGCGGGTGGGGGTGGAGGACGACTTCTTCGCGCTGGGCGGGCACTCGCTGCTGGCGACGCAGGTGATGTCGAGGGTGCAGGCGGCGCTGGGCGTCGAGGTCCCGCTGCGGGCGCTCTTCGAGGCGCCCACCGTGGCCGGGCTGGCCGCGCGCGCCGACCAGGCGCTCCGCGAGGGGAGCGGGCTGGCCGCCCCGCCGCTTGTCCCGGTGCCGCGGGACCGGCCGCTCCCCCTCTCCTTCGCGCAGCAGCGGCTGTGGTTCATCGATCGGCTGGAACCGGGGAGCGCGGCGTACAACATGCCCTTCCCGCTGCGGCTGCGGGGGGGGCTGGACGTGCGCGCCCTGGAGCGGGCGCTGGAGGAGCTGGTGCGGCGCCACGAGACGCTGCGCACCGTCTTCGCCGTCCGCGACGGCGAGCCGGTGCAGGTGGTCCGGGAGGCCGGGGCGCTGTCCCTGGCGGTCGAGGACCTGCGCGGGCGCCCGGAGGAGGAGGTGCTGCGGCGCGCCGCGGCGGAGGGGATGCGCCCCTTCGACCTGGAGGCCGGGCCGCTGCTGCGCACGGCGCTGCTGCGGCTGGGCGACGAGGAGTGGGTGCTGCTCTTCACCCTGCACCACATCGTCAGCGACGGGTGGAGCCTGGGCGTGCTGGTGCGCGAGGTCTGCGAGCTCTACGCCGCCTTCTGCGAGGGCCGCGCGCCCACGCTGCCCCAGCTGCCGGTGCAGTACGCCGACTACGCGGTGTGGCAGCGGGCGTGGCTGACGGGCGAGACGCTGGAGCGGCAGCTGGGCTGGTGGCGCGAGGCGCTCTCCGGCGCCCCGCCGCTGCTGGAGATCCCGACCGACCGGCCCCGGACGCAGGTGCGGGGCGCGCCGAGCGGCGCGGTCTCCTTCGCGCTCCCGCCCGAGGTCGCGCAGGGGCTGCGGGCACTCTCCCGGAGCGAGGGTGCGACGCTGTTCATGACGCTGCTGGCCGGCTGGCAGCTCCTGCTCTCGCGCTACAGCGGGCAGGCGGACGTGGTGGTGGGCAGCCCCATCGCCGGGCGCACCCGGGCGGAGACGGAGGGGCTGATCGGCTTCTTCGTCAACACGCTGGCGCTGCGCGGCGACCTCTCGGGCGACCCCCGCGCGGGAGAGCTGATCGGACGGGTGCGGGAGGCGACGCTGGGGGCCTTCGCGCACCAGGAGCTGCCCTTCGAGCGGCTGGTGGAGGAGCTCGCCCCGGAGCGCAGCCTGACGCACACGCCGCTCTTCCAGGTGATGTTCGCGCTGCAGCACCAGGCGGGCGGGGAGCTGCGGATGCGGGGGCTGCAGGTGGCGCCGCTGGTGGGGGAGGCCGAGGAGGTGGCGAAGTTCGACCTGACGCTGACGCTGGAGGAGGCGGGCGAGGGGCTGCACGGCTCGCTGGGCTATCGGAGGGAGCTGTGGGAGGGGGCGAGCGTGGAGCGCATGGCGGAGCACTTCGGCAACCTGCTCCAGGCGCTGACCTCCGCCCCGGAGCGGCGGCTCTCGGAGCTGGAGCTGCTGGGCGCGGCCGAGCGCCGGCAGCTGCTGGCGGAGTGGAGCGGAGCGGGGGCGCAGGGGGCGCCGGCGGGGTGCGTGCACGGGCTCTTCGCCGAGTGGGTGGCGCGCACCCCCGG
>DATAAL010000211.1:0-2086 GCA_036260145.1 Longimicrobiaceae bacterium
GCTTCGCCGTGGAGGCGGACCCGCACGTCCCCCGCGTCGCCCCCGGGCACGGAATCGACGTCGATCCGCTCCACCCCGGGGAGCGGCGGAAGCTCCTCGCCGGCCCGGCTCAGCACGATCCGGGGGCCGCTGTCCGCGACCATGAAGGCGATCCGCTCGACCGGGGACGACGCGTCCAGCGGCACGTACGCGGCGCCGGCCTTGAGGACCGCCAGCTCCGCCACCACCAGCTCGATCGAGCGAGGCACCAGGATCGCGACCCGCGCGCCCGGACCCACTCCCCGTGCGCCCAGGTGGTGCGCCAGCCGGTTCGCCCGGGCGTTCAGCTCCGCGTAGCTCACCGTGCGGTCGTCCTGGACCACCGCCACGGCCTCGGGGGCGCGCCTCGCCTGCGCCTCGAACAGCTCGTGCACGCAGCGGTCGGCCGGGTACGGCGCCGCCGTCGCGTTCCACTCCTCCACCAGGCGCGCGCGCTCCGCCTCGTCCAGCACCTCCACGCTCTCCACCGGGCGCCGGGGCGCCCCCTCCAGCGCCTCGACGAGGCCCTCCAGCGCCCGACGCACCATGGCGCAGACACGCTCCGGCCCCACCGACTCCGGCGCCTGAACCTTGACCTCGAACTCCTCTCCACGGTCGTCCACCGCGAGTCCGAGCGGGTAGTTGGTGCGCTCCTCTCCGTGGATCGCCCGCATCCCCCCCCACGCGCCGCCGGCCTCGGACGAGCGGGGCCCGTTCGCGCTCGTGGAGCTGTGCCGGTAGTTGAGGGCTGCGGTGAAGAGGGGCGTCGGCGCGGCGACGCCGCTGCACCGCTGCGCCACCGCCAGCGACGCGTGCTCGTGCCGCAGCAGCTCCGCGAGCTGCGCGTGCACCCCCCGCACGGTCGCCTCCACCCCCTCCGACCCCACGCGCACCCGGACCGGCAGCGTGTTGATGAAGGGGCCCAGCGCCCGGTCCGCGCCCGCGCCTCCCTGCATCCGGCCCAGCAGGATCGTCCCGAACACCACGTCGTCCCGCTCCGACACGCGCGCCAGGACCTGTGCCCACACGACGTGGAACACGGTCGCCGCGCTCACACCCAGCCTGCGTGCCCGCTCCCGCAGCCGCGCCGCCAGCTCCCCCTCCACCGGCAGCCGCGCTTCGGCGATCCCGGACCCGTCGCCCCACGCGTCCATCAGGCCGAACGGCGCCGTCGGCTCGTCCACGTCCCCGAGGAGCTGCCGGAAGAACGCCTCGTCCCTGGCGCGGCTCGCCCCCAGCCGGGCCTGCGCGACGAAGCCGCGGAACGGCAGGGGGGTCGGGAGCCGGTCCGCGCGCCCCAGCAGGTGCGCCTCCACCTCCCCCTGGAGCACCTCCTGCGCGGTGTGGTCGCTGATGAGGTGATGCTTCTGCTGGAGCAGGAGCCAGCGCCCCCCGGCCTCGTCCCGGGCGACGTACGGCCGGAAGAGCGGCGCGCGGCGCACGTCGAGGCGGTGGTGCCGGGGATCGAACCGGGCCCAGAGCTGCTTCGCCGCGTCGCCGCCGGCGGGGTCCAGCTCCACCTCGGCCACCTCCAGCCGCGCCTCGCGCCACACCACCTGCACCGGCTCCGGGAGCCCCTCCCACATCACCGACGTGCGCAGGATGTCGTGCCGGTCGATCACCGCCTGCAGGGCGCACAGGTACGCGTCCAGGCGCTCCCGGGTGTCGAAGCTGTACAGCGCCGAGAGGAGGTACGTGTCCCCATTCGTGGCGAGCAGGTGGTGGAAAAGGATCCCCTCCTGCAGCGGCGCGAGCGGGTAGACGTCCTGTACGTTCCGCGCCCCGCCCGGCACGGCCGCCACGAGCGCGTCGATCTCCGCCTGGCTCAGCTCCACCAGCGGGAGCATCTCCGGGGTGATCGCGTCACAGGGGGTGGGGATCCGGTTCGGCGGCACCTCCGCCTCCGCCGACTCGCCGCCCACCACGGCCGCGAGTTCCGCCAGGGTGGGGGTCGTGAACAGCGCGCGGACCTCGGTGTGCAGTCCCCTCCGCCGCAGCCGCTCGATGAGCCGCACTGCGAGCAGGGAATGGCCGCCGAGCTCGAAGAAGTGGTCCCACCGCCCCCCCC
>DATAAL010000212.1:0-2082 GCA_036260145.1 Longimicrobiaceae bacterium
GCGGCGCCGGCGCGGCGTCGGGCCGGAGACCCGGGTGGGGGTGTGCACCGGCCGGGACGCGGGGATGGTGGTGGGGGCGCTGGCGGTGCTCACCCCCACCCGGGTCTCCGGCCCGACGCCGCGCCGGCGCAGCTCGCCCGCGAGCCGGCCGGCGCGAGCCTCCAGCTCGGCGTAGGAGAGCCGATCCCCTCCCGCGACCAGCGCCACGGCGCCCGGGGTGCGGGCGGCTTGCGCCTCGAAGAGCCGGTGCAGGAGCGCGGGCCCCGGGAGCGGACGGGCGGTGCGGTTCCACTCCGCCAGGGCGCGGCGCTCCGCCCCGGTGAGCAACTCGATCTCCGACACCTGCCGGTCCGGGTCCGCCGCCATCCCCGCCAGGAGCGCCCGGAGGTGCCCCGCCATCCGCTCCACGCTCTCCCGGTGGAAGAGACCGGTCCGGTAGGTGATCGTTGCCACCAGCCGGTCCCCGTCCTCCACCACGGCCAGCGTCAGATCGAACATCGCCGTCGCCGGACCCTCCTCCAGCGGCTCCACCCGGAGCCCGTCCAGGCGGAGCGACCCGCGCCCGGAGTCCTGGAGCGCGAACAGGGTCTGGAAGAGGGGGGCGTGCCGGAGGGAGCGCTCGGGGTGTAGCGCCTCCACCAGCTTCTCGAAGGGGAGCTCCTGGTGAGCGTGGGCCTCCAGCACCCCCTCCCGGGTCCGGGCCAGCAGCTCGCGGACGGTGGGGTCGCCGGAGAGGTCGGCGCGCAGCACCAGGGTGTTGACGAAGAAGCCGATCAGGCTCTCCGTCTCCCCCCGGGCGCGCCCCGCCACCGGGGTGCCTACCAGGAGGTCGTCCTGGCCGGACCAGCGGGCCAGGAGCGCCTGCCACCCCGTCAGGAGCGCCATGAAGAGCGTCGCCCCCCCCTCGCGCGCCAGGCGCCGGAGCCCGCGCGCCGTCTCCGGGGGGAGGGGGAAGGTGCAGGCCGCCCCGTGCGCGTCCGGGAGCGCGGTGCGGGGGCGGTCGGTGGGGAGCTCCAGGAGCGGGGGCGCCCCGGCCAGCCGCTCCCGCCACCAGGCGAGCTGCCGCTCCAGCATCTCCCCGCTCAGCCACGCCCGCTGCCAGACCGCGTAGTCGGCGTACTGGACGGGGAGCGCCGGGAGCGCGGGCGCGGGACCCCCGGTGTACCCCCCGTACAGGGCGGAGACCTCGCGCGCCAGCAGCTCGCGCGACCACCCGTCGCTGACGATGTGGTGCAGGACCAGGACGAGGACCCACTCCTCCGCTCCCAGCCGCGCCAGCGCGGCGCGCAGCAGCGGCCCGCGCGCCAGGTCGAAGGGGCGGGCCGTCTCTTCCCGCGCCAAGCGGTGCACCTCCGCCTCCCGCGCCTCCAGCGGGAGGGCGCGCAGGTCGGCGACCCCCACCGGCACCGGCGCCGCCGGACGGACCGCCTGCACCGGCTCCCCCCCCACCGCCGGGAACACCGTGCGCAGCGCCTCGTGGCGCCGGACGACCGCGGTGAGCGCCCGCCGCAGCGCCCCGGGGTCGAGCGCACCGCGCAGCCGCAGCGCGTAAGGGATGTGGTAGACCGCGCTCCCCGGCTCCAGCTGGTCGATGAACCAGAGGCGCTGCTGCGCGAAGGAGAGGGGGAGCGGCCGGTCCCGGGGAATAGGGACCACGGGGGGTGCCTCCGCGGCGGCCGTACTCAGCCGGGCGTCCACGCGCTCCCCCAGCCCCGCCACGGTGGGCGCCTCGAAGAGGGCGCGCAGCGGGAGCTCCACCCGGAACGCCTCCCGCGCCCGGGAGATCACCCGGGTGGCCACCAGGGAGTGGCCGCCCAGCGCGAAGAAGTCGTCGTGCACCCCCACCCGCTCCACCCCCAGCACCTCCGCCCAGATCCCGGCGAGCCGCTCCTCCGTGGGGGTGCGCGGGGCGACGTGGGCGCCGCCGCCCGTCCCCTCCGGCAGGGGGAGCGCCCCCCGGTCCAGCTTGCCGTTGGGGGTCAGCGGCAGCGCCTCCAGCACCACCCACACCGCCGGGATCATGTACTCCGGCAGCCGCTCCCCCAGATACCCCCGCAGCTCCGCCGCCGGCGGCGCCTCCAC
>DATAAL010000213.1:0-7019 GCA_036260145.1 Longimicrobiaceae bacterium
CTTGGCGCTCTTCATCTCACGTACTTTCGTACTTCCGTACTCTCGTACTTCAAAGCTTCCGGAAGATCGACAGGAACCGCAGCCGCCACACCCGCCAGACGGCCTCGCGGACGATCTGCTTCGACATCTTGCTCACGCCCACGTCGCGGTCCACGAACATGATCGGGATCTCCCCGAGGCGGAAGCCCTTCTTCCACGCCCGGAAGCTCATCTCGATCTGGAAGGCGTACCCGTTGGACTCCACCCGCTCCAGGGGGATGGCGGCCAGGACCTCCCTGCGGAAGCACTTGAACCCCCCGGTGGAATCGGCGATGGGAAGGCCCGTGACCCAGCGGGCGTACACGTTGGCGAAGTAGCTGAGGAGGAGGCGCCCGATGGGCCAGTTCACCACCGTCACCCGGCCGTGCAGGTACCGGGAGCCGAGGACCACGTCGTAGTGCTCGATGGCTTCCAGGAACTGCGGGAGGTGGGAGGGATCGTGCGAGAAGTCCGCGTCCATCTCGAAGATGGCGTCGTATCCGCGCTCCAGCCCCCAGCGGAATCCGGTGATGTACGCGGTACCCAGCCCGAGCTTCCCGCTGCGATGGAGGACGTGGAGGCGAGGCTCCTCCGCAGCCATCTGGTCGGCGAGATCGCCGGTGCCGTCGGGGGAGCCGTCGTCCACAACGAGGATCTCCAGCCGAGGGTCCCGGGAGAGGATGGACGGGACGAGGCGGGGGAGGTTCTCGCGTTCATTGTAGGTCGGGACGACTACGAGGACGCGCTGCACTGGACCGGCGGCAAGGATCCTTGAATCACTGTGTGTCGGCTGGTATTTTGGCTAAACATTTAACATACTTCCGCAGCGTGCGGCCGACAAGTGAAATCCCTCTACCTCGTGACCGCGTATCCGCGGGACCCGGAGGACGTGATCACGCCCTGGCTGGTGGAGACCATCCGGCGACTCGGGGAGCGTGGCGTGGAGGTGGAGGTCCTGGCTCCTTCGTACCGGGGGCTCGCGACCCAGATCGTGGACGGGGTGCGCGTGCACCGCTTCCGGTACGCGCCCCGTCCGTGGGAGACGCTCACGCACGACCAGACGGCGCCGGACCGGATCCGCGACCGGCCGTACTTCCTGGGGCTGGTGCCGGGTTACATCGCCGCGGGATCGCTCGCGGCCGCCCGTCTGGCGCGCTCCGGGGAGTTCGACCTGGTGCACGCGTTCTGGCCTCTCCCCCACGGCCTCCTCGGGCTCGCCGCGAAGCGGGCCTCCGGGGTACCGCTGGTCTCCACCTTCTTCGGGGTGGAGCTGACCTGGATGGAGTCGCAGCTCTCCTTCCTCGCGCCCCTCCTGCGCCGGATCGTCCGAGGCTCGGACGCCGTGACGGTGATCTCATCGTACACCGCGGAGCGGCTGCGGCGTTCCGTGCCGGGGGTGCGGCCGGTCGTGATCCCTTTCGGCGCCACGGTGGAGCCGCCGCGCGAGCCCCTCCCCCTCGCCGTCGCCAACCAGGATCCGGACCGTCCGTTCGAGCTGCTCTTCGTCGGACGCCTCGTGGAGCGGAAGGGCGTGCACGTCCTCCTCGACGCCCTGGGGCGGATCGACGCCTCCCGCCCCGTTCGGCTGCGGGTGGTGGGCGACGGTCCGGCGCGCGGCGTGCTGGAGGAGCGGGCGGAGCGCCTGGGGGTGGTGGGGCGGGTGGTGTTCGAGGGGTTCGTGTCCACGGAGGAGCTCGCCGAGCGCTTCGCCGCCTGCGACGCGTTCGTGCTCCCCGCCGTCTGGGACGCCAAGGGAGACACCGAGGGGCTCGGGGTGGTGCTCCTGGAGGCGATGACCTACGGGAAGCCGGTGATCGCCAGCGCGGCCGGCGGGATCGTGGACATCGTCCGGGACGGCTGCAACGGGTTCCTAGTCCCTCCCGGAGACCCGGACGCCCTGGCGGGGGCGATCACCGCGTGCATGGCGGACCCGGACCGCCGGCGTCGTCTCGGCCTGCAGGGGCGCGAGGACGTGGCGGCGGGGTTCTCCTGGCCGGTGATCGTGGACAGGCTCGTTTCACTCTACAGCGCGGTCGTGGTGGGCTCCGGCTCGAAGCCGGCGGCCCCGGCCAAGCCATAGGACGCATGGAAGATCGAGCTTCGGTAGGGACCGGAGGGGTGTCCGGCGCCGCGGAGGAATCGCGATACCTCGAGCTGCTGGAGGAGGACCGCGGGCGATGGTGGCAGTCCGAGAACTTCGACAAGTGGAAGAGCCACTATATCAGCGAGTATCCACGGGGACACTTCATCATCGAGACGCTCCGGCGCTACCTTGTCGGGTGGGATCCGCGCGGCGTTCGGGTGCTCGACGTGGGGTGCGGTGACGCGGGGGTGCTGATCGCCTTCGCGGAGGCCGGAGCGCTAGCCAGCGGGATCGAGCCCTACGAGCGGAGCGTGGAGCGGGGCCGGGTGCGCGCCGAGGAGCACGGGGTCGCGCTGGACCTCCGTGCCGGAGTGGCGGAGTCGCTCCCCTTCCCCGACTCCAGCTTCGACCTGGTGGTGCTGGACAACGTGCTGGAGCACGTGCAGGACCAGGAGCGGACCCTGTCGGAGATCCGGCGGGTTCTCCGGCCCGATGGAATCCTGTATCTCGTCACCCCGAAGCCGTTCGCGCTGTACAGTCTCTGGAGCGATCCGCACTACTCGATGGCGGGACTGGTCCTCCTCCCCCGCCCTCTCCAGGTGTGGTACTTCGAGCGGGTGCGCGGCGGCGGGAGGGGCTCGTACGGGGTGGGGGTGATTCCCACGCGCCGCGGAGTGCTCCGCCGGCTCCGCCGGCACGGCTTCCGGTCTCTCGTCCCGCCGCGGGAGTTGTGGATCCACTACCTCCGGCGCAAGATCAACCGGCCCGAGGAGATCAGCACCGGGTTAAAGCGGCGCCTGGCAGGATGGGTCGCGCGACAACGCTGGGTAACGGAGAACCCGGTCGCGCGGGCACTCTGGGACGTGGGGATCGGATCCAACTTCTTCATCGCGCGTCGGCTACCCTGATGCTGCGGGTCCTGCACTGTATCTACGACGACCCGCAGAACCCCTGGGTGGGGGGCGGCGGGTCGCTCCGGGTGTGGGAGATCTACAGGCGCCTGGCGGCGCGCGTCGAGGCGACGGTCGCGACCGGGAGCTTTCCGGGCGCGCAGGACGAGACCCGCGATGGAGTCCGCTACCTGCGCCTCGGGGCGTCCTCTCCGTACGCCTGGAGCCGCTGGTCCTACGCCCGTGCCGCGACCGGTCTCCTGGCCCGCGGGGATTACGACGCGGCGGTCTTCGACTTCTCCGTCTACACACCTGTCCGGCTCCCGGCCGGCCGGCCGGTGGGAGTGGTGGTGCACATGCTCCACGGCCCCACAGCGCGTGACCGGTGGGGGAAGGTGGTCGGGGGGGTCGTCGATGCGGCGGAGCGCAGGTCGTTGCACCGCGCGCGCTGGATCAGCACGACTTCGCGGTGGATGCTGGACCAGCTCCGGCCCCGGCTGGCTCCGGACGCACGGGTGGAGCTGATCGGGAGCGGCGTCCCCGACGAGTTCGCGCGGGTGGAGCGTCAGGAGGAGCGGTTTCTCCTGTACTACGGCCGGTTCGACTTCTTCCAGAAAGGGCTCGACACGCTGCTCCGGGCCTTCGGGCGCATCGTCCGTGAGTATCCGGACGTAGAGCTGTGTATCGCCGGGCGGGGGAAGGACGAGGAGCGGGTGCGGGACCTCGCGCGCGACCTGGGGGTGGAGGACCGGGTCCGGATATACCCGGACGTCGAGCGCGCCGAGGTGCTCCGGCTCCTCTCCGGGGCCCTGGCGCTCCTGATGCCCTCGCGCCTGGAGGGGCTCCCCATGGTCCCGGCGGAAGCGATGGCGGCCGGGGTGCCCGTGGTCGCCACGTCGGTCGGCGCGGTCCCCGAGGTGGTGGACCCCCCCCACGGCGGCATCCTCGTCCCGCCGGACGACCCCGCAGCGCTCGCCGAGGCGGCTCTCGGGCTCCTCGCGGACGGGGAGCACCGGGCTCACCTCAGCGATTCCGCGCGCCTCTCCGCCCGGCGCTTCTCCTGGGACTCCGTCGCGGAGCAGCACCTCGGCTTCCTGCAGGAAATCGCGGCCCACGGTCGCCAACCGTCCACCCCCGGTATCGTTGAATGAGCGCCACACCCAAGGTCTCGTCCACTCCTGGTAGGCCCTCTTCCGAATCCGAGCCGACGGTTCCGTTCGGAATCGCGTCGCTGGTCTACTTAGGGCTTTCGATCCTCTACTTCCTCCCGGCCTTCCTCCCGGACCGCCACATCTACGGGACCGACTACCTGGTCGGTGGCTACTTCTTCCACGAGTTCATCTCGAACTCGTTCGCGGAGGGCCGGATTCCCGCATGGGTCCCCCACGTATACGGGGGGTTGCCCCTCTTCGCCAACCCGGGGAGCACGTACTACCCGCTCCGGTTCCTGGCGGACGCCCTCTTCCCGGTGTCGAGGATCTGGCCGGTGTTCTTCGTGATCCACTTCGGACTGGCCGGAGTCGGGATGTACCTGCTGGGGCGGGAGATGGGGGTGCGCCGCTGGGTGGCGTTCGTCGGAGGGCTCGCCTTCCAGTTCACCGGGATCACCATGTCGTGGGTCCTGGCGGGGCACGAGGGGCGGATCATCGTGGCGACCCTGGCGCCGCTGACCTTCTTCTTCTTCCACCGCGGGATCCGCACCGGGGCGGTCGCGCCGTTCGTGGGCGCGGCGGCGGCGATCGGCTTCGCCCTCCTCACCTTCCAGATCCAGAGCTCGTACTACCTCCTGCTGGGCGCGGCCATCTGGAGTGGCTTCTGCATCGCGCACTTCGGCGTCCACCGCGAGCCGAGGGCTCTGGCCCGGGTGCTGGCGCTGGGTATAGCGGCCGTGGCGTTCGCCTTCCTCCTGGCCTCGGTGAACTTCCTCCCCTTCCTGGACTACGTCGACCAGTCGCCGCGCGGCGGGAGTGGGGGGCGGGGGTACGAGTACTCCACCTCGTACTCGATGCCGGCGGCCGAGGTCCTGGCGCTCGCCGTGCCGGAGCACGCCGGGTACCTGGAGACTTATCGAGGAACGAACCCGTTCAAGCTGCACGTGGAGTACGTGGGGGCCGTGGTGGTCGCCCTGTTCGCACTCGGCTTCGGGTACGTGCGGCGCAACCGGTACTGGTGGTTCTTCCTGGGAATGGGGCTCTTCTTCCTGACCATCGCCCTGGGCGGGAGCACCCCGCTGTGCCGGCTCTACTACGAGATCCTCCCGGGGACGAAGCGTTTCCGCGCGCCCTCCATCTCGTTCTTCCTCGTCTCGCTCTCTCTGGTGGCGATGGCGACGATCGCGCTGGAGGCCCTGGCGCAGCGGCTGGAGGAGAGCAGGGCGGCGCGTCCCGCGCTCCGGGGCGCTCGGGAGGCCGAAACGGTCGGCGGTCCGGCGAAGTGGATCCTGGCGGGGCTGGTGGCGCTCGCCCTGCTAGCCGGGGCGATGGCGCAGGCCACCTCCTCGCCGCAGGAGGGGCCCGGGCCTCTGGCCTTCCGGTTCGCCGCCTTCACCATCGCCGCCACGGCGGTCCTCTGGTTCTGGCTGCGCGGGAGCCTGGGCACGCGCACGGCCTTCCTGCTCCTGGCGGGGACGACGGTGGTGGACCTGTGGGTCGTCGACCGGAAGTTCTTCCAGACGGTGCCGCCCCCGGACGAGATGTTCGCTGCCGACGACGTGGCCGACTTCCTCCGCTCGCGCCCGGGGCGGGACCGGGTGTGGGTCCTCCCCTTCCCTCCCGGCGCCGTGTACCGGGGGCAGCCGGGCAACTACCTGATGCGGTTCGACGTCGACCAGGCGGGCGGCGAGCACGGCAACCAGCTCCAGCGCTACAACCAGTACGCCGGGGCCGGACGGGAGGTGTACACCGACTGGCACAACTTCCTGGGGAGTCCCGTCTTCCTGAACGCGGCGAACATCCGCTACCTGGTGGCGGGGGTGGAGTTCCAGGACCCGCGGCTCCGGGAGGTGCACCGGGGAAGCGCCCTGGTCTACGAGAACCTGGGAGCGCTCCCACGGGCGTACCTGGTGCCCAGCGTGGTGGTCACCGACCGTCCGGACGGCGCGCTGGAGATCATGGGACGGCAGGGGTTCGATCCGCGCACCACGGCGGTGGTGAACAGCGAGAGTCCCGTGACCCTCCCGCCCGGTCCGCTGCAGGGGACGGCGCAGGTGGCGAGCTACGAGCCGGATCGTGTGGTGGTGCGTACCCGGCAGAACCGGGCCGGCCTCCTGGTGCTGGCCGACAACTACTACGGGGACTGGCGCGCGCGGGTGGACGGGCGGGAGGCGCCCATCCTGCGCACCAACCATACCCTCCGGGGAGTGGTCGTCGGACCTGGAGATCACGAGGTGGTGTTCACCTTCGAGCCGCGGGACCTGTACACCGGGTTCCGGATCTGGCTGGCGGGGCTGGGGCTCCTCGCGGCATACGGTCTCTTCCTGCTCGTGCGTCACCTGCGTGGCCGCCGCGCGCCGGTCGCTCCTGCATGACGGTATCTCCCTCGCTGCGGCGGCTCTTCGCCACCCTTCTGGTCGCCGCGGCGTTCCTCTTCCTGGGGAGGGAGATCTACCGGAACCTGGACCTGCTGAGGAGCTTCCGGTGGGAAGTGAGGCCCGGGCTCCTCGTTCTCTCGGTGGGGCTCCTGTCGCTGGTGCTCCTCTGGGGGGTGGTGGTGTGGCGGCTCCTGCTGCTCAGGTGCGGCGCGGTGGTGAGCTTCCGTGCGCTCGCGCGCGCGTGGTTCCTGGCGAACCTGAGCCGCTACATTCCCGGGGTGGTGTGGCAGTTCGTGAGCCTGGCGCAGCTGGGGCGCTCCGCGGGGCTCACGCCCGCCGCGACGGTGACCTCGCTGCTCGTGCAGATGGGGTTCCTCCTGCTCTCCGCCGCCGTGGTCGGGATCTACCTCCTCCCGCTCGAGCTGGCGGGGCGGCTGGCGCCGGTCCTGGCCCCGCTGCGCTGGGCCGCGCCGGCTGCGCTCCTCCTCGTCCATCCGCG
>DATAAL010000214.1:0-4279 GCA_036260145.1 Longimicrobiaceae bacterium
GGTTCGCGCGGAGCAGGCGCTGAGGGAGATCTGCGCCGAGGGGGAGCTCGCCATTCCGGCGGACTAGCCGCCGCGCCGGCCCGAAGATCACGAACGGCGGGTCTGCTCTGCGGAGCGGGCTCGCCGTTTGACTTTGGGCTACCCGGCGCGAAGATTGCGCCGTTCGCACCCGGACAAACAATCGTAGTTGAACCATTCCGGCGCGCGGACGGGTACAACGGGGATGCGTGCCGTGCGCCCTTTCACCCGAACCGGCTGCGATCACCCGAAGGCACCTCCGTGCACCGCCGATCCTGCGCTCAGCTCGTAACCACCCTTGCCGCGGCCCTGGTGCTCTCCGGCGCTCCACGGGTGGCGTCCGGCCAGGATCCCGACTCGCTTCCCGCTGCGCGCCCCGACTCCCTCCCGGTGTGCGGGACCGGACGCATCTCGCGGATCTTCGTGGACAACCACCCCGTCTTCGATGCCACGGAGTCACGCCTCGACCCCCGCTTCGACTGGGTGTACCACCTGGCCAACCGGCTGCATATCTCCACGCGGGAGGGGGTGATCCGCCGGGAGGTCCTTTTCCGCGAGGGAGACTGCTACGCTCCCGAAGTGCTGCTGGACTCCGAGCGCCTCCTCCGCAACACCACCTTCATCGCCGACGCGGATATCTACGGGATCCGGCAGCCGGACAGCACCTACCATGTGATCGTGGACACGGACGACGAGTGGTCCACCCGCCTGGAGCCGCGGATGGACTCGCGGAACGGAGGGCTGGAAGGGCTGGAGCTGCGGGAAGACAACCTGCTGGGAACGGGACAGCAGGTTGCCGCCTACTGGGGGGAGCAGTTCGGGGAGCGCATCTTCGGCGTGTCGTACGCCACCCCTCAGCTCCTGGGCACGCAGCTGGACGCGGAGCTCGCGATGGCCAGGACTTCGAGCGGAGCCCTCTTCTCGGGGTCACTGGCATACCCGTTCCGCGGGGAGAACGGACGCTGGGCGCTCCGCCAGCGGTTCGAGCACGAGGACCGCTACTTCGAGTACCTGGCGCAGGCGGTGGACGGGAGGCGGGTGCGGGTGCTCTTCCCGGAGCAGCGCCGCTCCATGGAGCTCGGCGGGGTGTTCCGGCTGGGGAGGCGCGGGAACCTGACCCTCTTCGGTGTCGCCCTGGCGGGGGAGTGGATCGAGTACCCGGGGGGGACCCGCTTCTCGCGGGAGGAGGAGAACACGGAGTGGAACCTACCCCTCCTTGATCCCATGAGCACGGCCTTCGATTCGGTTTCCAGTGTCCGGGTGGTCTTCCTGGCGGGGCAGCGCAGCGTGTATTTCGTGAGGCGTAGCGCACTGGACGCGGTGCGGGGGACGGAGGACGTGCGGCTGGGAGCGGAGGCGGAGCTCGCGGTGGGCCGTAGCCTGGAGGGGCTCTCCACGGACAACGATCTGGCGCTGGATCTGGGGCTGTTCCTGGCGACGGAGTTCCCCGGAGGAGTCCTTTCCGGGGGACGCGTGGTGGTGGAGGGGAAGCGCGACTACGGGGCGCCGGTGGGGAGCTGGGAGTGGAGCAACGTGTTCGCGCAGCTCGATGCCTGGACGTACTGGCGCCCCTCCCCGGAGTCCCGGCACACGCTGGTGGTGGCGCTCGCCGCGGCGGGAGGGTGGCGGACCACCGTTCCCTTCCAGCTCACGCTGGGGAACCGGTCGGGGCTCCGCGGCTTCCCCCGCCATGCTACGGCGGGGGCGCAGCGGGCGGTCCTGTCGCTTGAGGACCGCTTCTACCTGGGGTGGCCCTATCCCCAGCTCTTCGACCTGGGGGGGGCCGCGTTCGTGGACGTGGGGCGGAGCTGGGCCGGGAGCCACCCGTTCGCCCGGGACTCCCCGCTGGAGGCCAGCGCCGGAGTGGGGCTCCGCGTCGCCTTCCCCCCGGGCTCCCGGCGCACCTACCGGGTGGACGTGGCGTTCCCCGTGACCGGTGGAGGGGGGTTGGGCGACGTGGTGGTGTCGCTGGGGGTGGGACAGGCGATCGGGCGCCAGGTGCGCGACGATCCGCAGATCCGCCGCAGCTCGCGCCGCTCCCTGTCGGCCTCCCTCTTCAGCTACCCGAACTGATTCCGGCGGCTCATGGATCGATGCCCGATCTTCCCCTGAGGCTGTACCGCGCTGCGTGGGTGTGCCCGGTGGTCTCCCCGCCGATCCGAGACGGGGCGGTCCTGGTGGGGACGGACGGGCGGATCGCGGCCGTGGGTCCCCGTAGTGCGATCGAGCCCCCGGAGGGAGCGGAGGTCGTCGAGCTGGGGGAGACCGTGCTCCTCCCGGGGCTGGTGAACGTCCACGCGCACCCGGAGCTGGCGCTCTTCAAGGGTGGGCTGGAGGATCTGCGCTTCCGCGACTGGATCCTCCGCCTGGTGGGGGCCAAGCGGGCGGCGCTCGACGGTCCGGACTACGAGATCGCCGCGCGGTGGACCATGGTGGAGTCGCTGCGCGCCGGGATCACCACCCTGGCCGCCACCGAGATGTCGGGAGCCGCGGTCGGGGCGCTCCGGGAGGCAGGGATGCGTGGGGTGGTGTACCGGGAGGTGTTCGGTCCCGACCCGGCGCAGGCGGAGGATTCCATGGCGGAGCTGCGTGCCGCGGTGGACGGGCTCCGTAGGGAGGAGACGGAGCTGGTGCGGATCGGGATCTCGCCGCACGCGCCGTACACCGTCTCCGACCGGCTCTTCCGGGCGGCGGCGGAGTACGCCTGCGTGGAGGATCTCCCCATGGCGGTCCATGCGGCGGAGTCGGAGGCCGAGGAGGCACTGGTGACGCGGGGGGAGGGGGACTTCGCCCCGGGGCTGCGGGCGCGGGGAATCGAGACCTCGGTGCGCGGCCGCTCGACCCTGGAGCTGTTCGAGCGGCTGGGCGTCCTGCGTGCCCGCCCACTCCTGATCCACTGCGTGCGTCTGGACGCGGAGGACATCCGGCGGATCGCGGACGCAGGGTGCTCGGTGGCGCACTGTCCGGTGGCGAATGCCCGGCTGGGCCAGGGGACGGCGCCCTACCCGGAGCTGCGGGCGGCGGGGGTGCGGGTGGGGCTGGGAACGGACTCCGTGGGGAGCAACAACCGCCTCGATCTGCTGGAGGAGGCACGGATCGCCTCCGTCCTGCACCGCGCCACGCGCCGCTGCCCGGATCTGATGCCCGCTGGGGACCTCCTCCGGCTCTGCACGATCGACGGGGCGCGGGTGCTGGGGCTGGAGGGCCGGATCGGATCGCTGGAGCCGGAGAAGGACGCGGATCTGTGCGCTGTGTCGCTGGCGGCGCCGCACGTCCGTCCCGTGCACGATCCGCTGGCGGCGGTCTTCCACGCCGCGCGGGCCACGGACGTGGTGCTGGCGGCAGTGCGGGGGCGGGTCCTGTTCCGGGACGACCGGGTGCTCCCCCTGGACGAGGGGGCGCTGCGGCCCGCGGTGGAGGCGGCGGCGGAGCGGCTCCGGGAGCACCTGGGATGACCGCCCTTCCCCGCGCCGTGGGCGCGGAGCTGATGGACGAGCCGGAGGTGGACCCGGGGGAGCTGGCACGCAGCCTCCGCGACCTGCGCGGGGTGAACCGCTGGCTGGGGGGGACGCGGGTGGTCCTCCGGCATCTGGGGGGAATGATCCAGCGCCTCCCCATCGGCTCCTGCACGGTGCTGGATGTGGCGACGGGGTCGGCGGACATCCCCCTGGTGCTGGCCCGCTGGGCGAGGGCCCACCGCCTCCGCGTGCGGGTCACCGCCACCGACAACCACCCGCGCACCCTGGCCCTGGCGCGCGAGCACGCCGCCGCGGACCCCGACGTTCGGGTGGAGCTGGCCGATGCGCTGGACCTCCCCTACGACCGCAGTGCCTTCGACTTCGCCCTCTGCTCCACCGCGCTGCACCACTTCCGGGACGGGGACGCGATGCGGGTCCTCCGCGAGCTGGACCGGGTAGCGAGGTGGGGGGTGGTGGTCAACGACCTGCGCCGCTCCCGGCCGGCGCTTCTGGGGGCTCGCCTCCTGGCCGCGACGCTCTGGCGCAGCCACCCGGTGACGCGCCACGTCGGTCCCCTCTCGGTCCGCCGGTCCTTCACCCCCGTGGAGCTGCTCGACCTCGCCGGGCGGGCCGGGATCGAAGGGGCGCGCGTGCACACCCATCTCCCCTTCCGGCTGGCGCTGGTGGTGGACCGGACGGGGGGTGTGAGAGCGGGGGGATGAGCCGGTCTGGCGTCTGGGACGCGGTGGTGGTGGGCGGTGGGCCGGCCGGATCGGCGACAGCCGCGCGGCTGTCGCTTCTGG
>DATAAL010000215.1:0-3294 GCA_036260145.1 Longimicrobiaceae bacterium
ACGGGGAGGCGGAAGACCTCGGCGAGGGGGACCTCCACGGCGAGGCTCTGCCGGAGGCGCGAGACGACCTGGACCGCCAGGAGGGAGTGGCCGCCCAGCTCGAAGAAGTGGTCCCACCGCCCCACCCGCTCCACCTTCAGCACCTCCGCCCAGACCTGCGCTACCACCTCCTCCACCTCCCCCACCGGCGCCTCGTACCCCCGCCGCGCAAACGCCTCCCCCTCCGGCGCCGGCAGCCCCCGCCGGTCCACCTTCCCGTTCGGCGTCAGCGGCAGCCTCTCCAGCCGCACGTACGCCGCCGGCACCATGTACTCCGGCACCCGCTCCAACAGGTACGTGCGTAACGCCTCCACCCTCACCTCGTCGGAGCCCACCCAGTACGCCACCAGCCGCCGGTCCCCCGACGCCTCCTCCCGCGCCACCACCACCGCCTCCCGCACCCCCGCGTGCTCCTCCAGCCACGCCTCGATCTCCTTCGGCTCCACCCGGAAGCCCCGCACCTTCACCTGCGCGTCCGTGCGCCCCAGGAACTCCAGCGTCCCGTCCGCCAGCCACCGTACCCGGTCACCTGTCCGGTACAGCCGCTCCCCCGGCTCCCCTCCGAAGGGATCCGCCATGAAGCGCTCGGCGGTCAGACCCGCCCGGCCGAGGTACCCCCGCGCCACCTGCACCCCACCGACGAACAGCTCGCCCGACACGCCGATAGGCATGGGCTCGAGCATGCCGTCCAGCACGTACAGTCGCACGTTCGCGACCGGCCGCCCGATGGGAGGAGGGCGGGTGGGATCTGCCGTCTCCAAGGAGGTGACGCGGACGCTGGTCTCGGTGGGCCCGTAACCGTTGTAGAAGCGGCGGCCGGGCGCCCAGCGGCGCACGATGTCCGCGGAGCACGCCTCGCCTCCCGAGATCACGGCCTCCAGTTCCGGGAGCTCGGCATCAGGGAGGGCCGCGAGCGCCGAGGGCGTGAACTTGGCGTGCGTGACGTGCTGCCGGCGCAGGAGCCGGATCAGCTCCTCGCCGGGGACCAACTCCTCGCGTGGACCCAGCACCAGGGCGGCACCGGAGGCCAACGCGGTGAAGATGTCCAGCACGGAGGCGTCGAAGTGCAGCGGCGCGAAGAGCAGCACGCGCGACTCAGGTCGGATGCGGTACACTTCACGAAACGCTTCGACGGAATTGACCACGCCCCGGTGCTGGACCATCACGCCCTTGGGGGCTCCCGTCGAGCCGGAGGTGTAGATCACGTACGCCAGGTGCTCCGGCGTGAGGCCCGCACGCTCCGGATTCGGCTCCGGGTGCTCCGCCCAGGAGGGCGCATCCCGGTCGAGTGCCAGCAGGGGGAGGTTCAGCCCCGAGAGCCGGCCCGCTAGAGAGGCCTGCGTCAGCAGCATCGCCGGTGCGCAGTCCGTCAGCATGTAACGCAGCCGATCGTCCGGAGAATCGGGGTCCAGCGGGACGTAGGCGCCGCCGGCCTTGAGCACCGCCAGCAAGCCCACTATCGTCTCCGGGCTCCGCTCTACGCAGACCGCCACCCGCACCTCTGCACCCACGGCGCGCTCCCTGAGGTAGTGCGCCAGCCGGTTGGCCCGGGCGTTCAGCTCCGCGTACGTGAGCACCCGGTCCCCGAAGACCACCGCCGCTGCGTCGGGGCTGCGCTCGACCTGGCGCTCGAAGAGTCCGTGCACGCACAGGCCGCGCGGATACTCCGTCTCGGTGGCGTTCCACTCCTCCACCACCTGCCGCCGCTCCGCCTCCGGCAGCATCTCCACCCCGGCGATCCGCTGCTCCGGCTCGGCCACCATCGCCTCCAGCACCCGCCGCAGGTACCCGAGGTAGCGCTCCACCGTCCCGTGCTCGAACAGCACCGTCGCGTACTGCACCCATCCTATGAGCCGTCCCCCCGACTCTCCCAGCCCGAGCGACAGGTCGAACTGTGCGCTCGCCTGCTCCGCACCCCTGTCCATCGCCGCCACCTCGAGGCCCGGCAGCTCCAGCTCGTCTCCCGGCGCGCTCTGCCAGGAGAACATCACCTGGAAGAGCGGGCTGTGCGCCAGACTGCGCACCGGCTGCACCACCTCCACCACCTGCTCGAAGGGGATGTCCTGATGGTGCTGCGCCTCCAGCACCCGCTCCCGCACTCGCCCCAGCGCCTCCGCCACCGTCGGCTCTCCCGAGAGGTCCAGGCGCAGCGCCAGGGTGTTGACGAAGAAGCCGATCAGCCCCTCGATCTCCCTGCGCCCCCGGTTGGCCGTGGGCGTGCCGATCACCACGTCCTCCTGGCCCGAGAGCCGCGAGAGCACCACGGCCCAGCCGGTCAGCAGCGTCATGAACAGCGTCGTCCCCTGCCGCTGTGAGAGCGCCTTCAGCCCCGCCGTCAGCTCCTCGTCCAGCGCCACGCTCAGCAGGGCTCCGGCGTGGTCCATCTCCGCCGGGCGCGGGCGGTCGGTGGGCAGCTCCAGCAGCTCGGGCGCGCCGGAGAGCGTCCGCTTCCAGTACTCCGCCTGCTGGCGCAGCGCCTCGCCGTCCATCCAGCGGCGCTGCCAGACCGCGTAGTCCCCGTATTGCACCGGCAGCGCCGGCAGCGGGTCCGCCTGTCCGCGGCGGAAGGCGGCGTAGAGCGCGCTCAGCTCCCGCGCCCACACCCCCGTAGACCAGCCGTCGGAGACGACGTGCTGCTGGTGACCATGCACCACGTGGTCCTGCGATCCCAGGCGGATCAACCGTCCCCGGATCAGCGGCCCCCGCTCCAGATCGAACGGCGTGCTCCACTCCCCCGCCATCAGGCGCCGCAGCGCCGCTTCGGCCTCTGCCTCCCCGCTCAGGTCGTGCTCCGCCAGGGAGAAGCGAGCCTCCTCCAGCGGCGCGATCCGCTGCACCGGCTCGCCTTGGACCAGGGAGAAGGTCGTGCGCAGCACCTCGTGGCGCGCCACGATCCGCTCCAGCGCCCGCCGCAGCGCTCCCCGGTCCAGCTCTCCCCGCAGCCAGAGGCGCCAGGGGATGTGATAGGCATTCCCCACCCTGCCGAGCTGCTCCAGAAACCAGAGGCGCTGCTGCGCGAAGGAGAGCGGCAGCGGCGCCGTCCGCTCCACCGGCTCGATGGGCGGCAGCTCCGCGCGTCCCGCTGCAGCCACGGCGCGCGCGTACTCGGCCAGCACGGGGAGGCGGAAGACCTCGGCGAGGGGGACCTCCACGGCGAGGCTCTGCCGGAGGCGCGAGACGACCTGGACCGCCAGGAGGGAGTGGCCGCCCAGCTCGAAGAAGTGGTCCCACCGCCCCACCCGCTCCACCTTCAGC
>DATAAL010000216.1:0-2332 GCA_036260145.1 Longimicrobiaceae bacterium
GCCGCCATGCGATCGTCCATCGTCTGTGCGGGAGGAGGTGGGGTGCGCGCGGCAGGGGTCGCGGGCGCGGCATCGGGGTCCCGGGGCGCGCCCCCGCACGCGCAGAGGAGGGACAGCAGCAGACACGGGGGGAGACCGCCACGGACGCGCATCGGACCCTCCGGAGAACGGCTACACCCGGGAGTCACGACGGTCCACCCCGGCCGCGCGCCGCGGGCCGCTACAGCCGGAAGCGGAGGCCGAAGTCCACCTTGATGAAGTTGGCGTCCGGACCCCGGTTGGCGGGAAGGGTGACGTAGCTCACCTCCGGGGTGAGGGAGACGATGATCCCCAGCGGGTAGTCGATCCCTACCCCCGCCTGGTAGCCGAGCTCCCGGTCCGAATCCACATCGGTGCCGGTGACCCCGGGCTCGTAGTACACGATCCCGCCCCGCAGGTACGGGCCGAGCGCGATCCCCGGCGTCGGCACGCTGAGCCGCACCCCCGCGTCGAACCCCTGCAGGGTGTATGCCTCGTCCCCCGCTCCCGGGAGCGCGTCCTCGTCGAAGTCGAAGGTGTGGTACGAGTAGCCGGCGTACAGGCCGATGAAGGGGAGGAAGTTGAAGATGGCGTGGGCGCCCAGGGCGTAGCCCAGGCCGAGGGTCTCCCCGAAGTCGCCGGAGGGGAAGGCGAGCCCTCCGCGCCCCTCCACCGAGAACGGGAGGATCGACTGGGCGCCGGCCGGAGCCGAGCAGGCCAGGGCCGCCAGAGCAGCGACCGTACAAGCGAAACGTCTCATCGTCCTCTCCCGGTTGCGTGGATGTGCGGATGCCGTGCGGCGGAGTGCGCACCCGGCCCGGGGGAGATTGCTGCAAGGGCCAGACCCGGGTGCCCCGCTTGACGGGAAAGCCGCCGCGCCGCTATCCTTGGCGGGCACGCGTCGAGCGTGCCGCCGGTACACGCCAGACGCCGCCCGCCACGGGGCGGGACATGCTGCTCAGAGCAAACCCGTCGAAAGGCGGGGACGCAGAGCCACGGAGCTACCGCGAGCCGAGTGCTCGCCACGCTCGCCGGGCCGCCAGCATCCCGGGAAACCGGGGCTGGCGGCCTTTTTCATTGCCGCGACCCGACGGCCCCCGGGCCGCTCCGCCTTCCGGACCCACCGTGCAGTACGAGCAGACATGGCAGAGATCGCGATCGACCTGGGGACCACCAACACCCTGATCCACGTCCGCGGCAAGGGGATCGTGGTGAACGAGCCCTCCGTGGTAGCCGTGGAGCGCGGCAGCGGGAAGGTGCTGGCCGTGGGGCTGGAGGCCAAGCGAATGCTGGGGCGGACCCCGGAGAACGTGCTGGCGGTCAGCCCCATGCGCGGCGGGGTGATCGCCGACGTGGACCGGGTGGACCTGATGCTCCGGCACTTCCTGCAGCGCGTGCTCCCCCGGCGCGGCTTCCGGATGCAGCCGAGGGTGCTGATCACCATCCCCTCCGGGATCACGGAGATGGAGCGCCGCGCCGTGCGGGCGGGGATCCTGGCGGCGGGGGCCCGGCAGGTGTACATGATCCCCGCGCCGATCGCGGCGGCCATCGGCGCGGGGCTCCCGGTGACCACCCCCCGGGGGAGCATGGTGGTGAACCTCGGGGGCGGCACCACCGAGATCGGGGTGATCGCCCTCTCCGGGATCGTGGCCGACACCTCCATCCGTGTCGCCGGGCAGAACCTGGACGAGCTGATCGGCGCCTTCGTGCGGCGCATGCACAACCTGCTCATCGGCGAATCCACCGCCGAGGCGGTCAAGATCCAGATCGGCTCGGCCTATCCCAACGGGTCGGAGAGCGAGATGGAGGTGCGGGGGCGTGACCTGGTCTCCGGGATCCCCAAGACGGTGCGCGTCCACTCGGCGGAGATCCGGGAGTGCATCCGCGAGCCGATCCAGGCCATCACCGGCGCGGTGCGGCGGGCGCTGGAGATCACCCCTCCGGAGCTGTCCTCCGACATCATGGACGAGGGGATCGTGATGACCGGGGGCGGGGCGCGGCTGCGGGGGCTGGGGTACCTGCTGGCGGAGGAGACCCGCCTCCCCATCCACTTCGACGAGGAGCCGCTGACCACGGTGGTGCGGGGGGCGGGGGTGGTGCTGGAGAGCTGGGACATCTATCAAGACGCGGTACGGGAGTGAGGTCGAGGGCCCGAGGGGCGCTCCGGGGCCGTAAGTTTCCTGTGCGCAACGACATGGGCAGTACCGAGCCGCCGTTTACCACGGCCCGTACCCGGGCTGTGCGCCGCACCCGTAGAGCCGCTCCGGTGGCCCGGGTGGCCTGACGGGACGAATCGGGTACGGAGAACAGAGGG
>DATAAL010000217.1:0-12503 GCA_036260145.1 Longimicrobiaceae bacterium
GGCCGGGGCGGGGGGGGCGGGCGCGGCCGCCGCAACCCTCCTTGTCGCCCTGGTCCCCTGGCTCCGGGGCGCCCCTCCCGGCACGACCGACCTGTTCCGCGTCGCGCTCCTCTGCACGGTGTCCGCCCTGGGACCGCTGGCCCTTGCGGCGCGGCCCCGGACCGAGCGGGATTCCCATCCGCAGCAGGATACGCCACCCGTCCGACCAGCCCACGAGCAGGACGACGCGGAGATCGTCGCCCGCGAGATGGAGCTCGTCCGCCTGGCGACGGATGCACACGAGGCGACGCTCTGGCAGATGTCAAGGGACGGAGCGCGCGCCCGGATACTCGGCTGGGCGGCGCTCCCGGGGTACCATCCGGAGCGCGAGGAGGTGCTCCTGGGGGGGCACCCCTTCGGCTGGGCGATGCAGGAGCGGGTCCACGTGCGCCTGGAGCAGGGGCGGAAGCCGCTCCCCACCTCCTGGGCCGCGGAGATGCTCCTGGTCCCGGTGGACGCACCCGAGGGGCTCCTGGCGCTGGCGTATACGGGTGGAGTTCCGGCGGGTGCCGAAGCGAGCGCGCTGGCCGCGAGCGCGCAGCTCGGCACGCTGCTGACTCTGCTGCGGGTACGGCACGAAGCGGCACACACGGAGGAGCGGGTCCACGCCGTGTTCGAGGCGGTACGGACGCTCCCGGGGGAGCTGGACACCGACCGCTTCGCGGAGGAGCTGGCGGAGACGGTGAGACGGAGCACGGACGCGGCGGGCGCCGTGGTCGCCCTCTGGGACACCGATGCCGGGACCGGGGAGATCCTCCGCCTGGCCGGCGCGGCCCCGGGGAGGGTCGGCCCGGGGCACCCCATCGGAGACGGGGAGTCGCGGCTGGCGCTCGCGGCCAAGCACGGCGTCGCCCTGGTATACGACGATCTGCGCCGTGAGCGGGACACCCTCCCCCTCTGCCTGGCGGGAGAGCGTTGGGACTCCCCCCCGCGATCCGCCGCCATCGTCCCTCTCGTGGTGGAGGGGAGGACCATCGGGGTGGTGGCGGCGTGGGACCCGCGGGTGGGGCAGATCGGGGAGAGGGAGCTGGAGTTTCTGCGCCTCCTGTGCGCGCTGGCGCCGCTCCCCCTGCGCAGCGCCCGCCAGTACGAGGCGCTGGGCCGCCGCGCCGCGGAGGACGCGCTGACGGGGCTCCCCAACCGCCGCTCCTTCGAGGCCCGGCTGGCCGCCGCCGCGAGCCACTACGAGCGGTACCGGCGGCCCTTCAGCCTGGTGATCCTGGACGTGGACCACTTCAAGCGGTTCAACGACACCTGGGGGCACGAGGCGGGGGACCGGGTGCTGCAGCACGTCGCCGAGCTCCTGCGCTCCACCATGCGGGAGGTGGACCTGGCGGCCCGCCTGGGCGGGGAGGAATTCGTCGTGCTCCTCCCGGAGACCTCCCTGATCCCGGCCGTGGAGGCCGCGGAGCGCGTGCGGAAGGTGATCGCGGCGAACCCGGTGGTGTGGAACGGAAGGCCGCTCTCCGTCACCGCGTCGCTGGGGGTGGCGACCTGCCCGGACTCCCTCCCCTCGCCGGACGACCTGCTCGGGGCGGCCGACGCGGCGCTCTACCGGTCCAAGGAGGCGGGGCGGAACCGGACCACGGCCGCGCCACCGGGGGGCGGGTCGGTGGGGAAAAAGGGGCCCTGGAAGCGGAGCGGAGACTCTCCCGCGGCGGGCACACCCCGCGCAACCTGAGCACTTACAATGGCTTAGGCTCCCGGGGGGTTGACATCCGGGGCCCCGGCGGGTAGATTCAAGGCGTGTTTGACAATTCGGGTCATGGGGATGACATGGTTTCGACGTGTACGGTGAAGCCGTGACTGCGTGCCGAGGTTCCAGACACCTCGTTAAGCCTCTGGAAAATCTGTAACCGCGAACGACAACTTCGCTCTGGCTGCGTAACGAAGCTTCGCGCT
This sequence comes from Longimicrobiaceae bacterium, assembly GCA_036260145.1. GTDB lineage: Bacteria > Gemmatimonadota > Gemmatimonadetes > Longimicrobiales > Longimicrobiaceae > JAFAYN01. The sequence goes on from DATAAL010000217.1 coordinate 1,942, forward strand.
CGTTGATGCACCCGTTCGTTGATCAGCCCCGCCTGAGGCGGTTCAACGGGCGTCGCTAAATTCGGGCTGGCCTACCTGAGTGCCGTGGCAGGGTAGGCGAGACTTACACGGCTGGTTCGCGATGGGCCTTCCACAGGCCGATGAGCGGGCGAGGAGAAAAGAACTGTGGAATACGCACGTAGAGGTTGCGGGGGATCTGTAGGCGGACAGGGGTTCGACTCCCCTCATCTCCACTGAAAGCGGGGGCACAGACTTCGGATCTGTGTCCCCGCTTTCGTTTTCCCACGATCCGGCGGCTACTTCTTCGGCGCCAGCCGCTCGCGGTTCCTCATGTACGGCCTCCGCGGCTCAGGAATCGTCACCGAGCCGTCCTCGTTCTGGAAGTTCTCCAGGATGGGGATCAGGATCCGCTCGGTGTTCCCCAGCAGCACGTAGTGCTCCGTGAGCGATAGGTGCGGATGAAATCGATGTCGGGCAAGTTTCGTATCCTCGTGGGTGCGGTCGGCCGGCCTCCGGCATCGAGCGCAGCAGCATACCTCCTCGCGGGGGAGCGGGCAAGCGCCCGGACGCGCACGGCGGGACGGTAACCGTATGCGGATCAGCTCCCGCCGCCGGCTCGGCGCCCGGTGGGGGGGAGGCGATACGGAAGCCGGAGAGTGAAGGTGCTCCCCTCCCCGGGCGTGCTCTCCACCGTCAGGTCGCCGCCCAGGAGGCGGGCGAGGTTACGGCTCACCGCCAGCCCGAGCCCTGTCCCGCTCACGCGGAGGTGCTTGGCAGTCTCGGCCTGCCAGAACGGCTCGAAGATCCGCTCCAGGTGCTCCGGGAGGATGCCGATCCCCGTGTCGCAGACTTGGATCAGGAGCGCGTCCCCGTCGGCCTCAGTCCGCACCACCGCCTCCCCGCGGTCGGTGAACTTGACTGCATTCCCCAGGAGGTTCACCAGGATCTGGCGCAGCTTGCGAGGGTCCGTCTCCACCAGGAGCGGCTCGGGCGAGGGCTCGACCCGGAACGACAGCCCCTTCGCCGCCGCGAGCGGCTCGGCGACCACCGCCGCTTCGTCCAGGATCCTGCCCACGTCCACCGTCTCGACCGACACCTCTTCGCGCCCCGCTTCGATCCGCACATGGGTGAGGATCGCGTCGATCACCTCCAGGAGGTGGCGCGCGGACACGGTGATCCGCTCCACGGCGCGCAGGGCGGAGTCCGGGAGGGGGTCCGGGATTCCGAGGGCGAGGAGGTCGGCGTACCCGATCACCGCGTTGAGGGGAGTGCGCAGCTCGTGGCTCATCGTCGCCATGAAGGCCGACTTCGCCTCGCTGGCGGCCCGCGCCTGGCGGAAGGCCCGCGCGTGGTCGATCGCGACTCCGGCCCGGCGTCCCAGCTCCTCCGCCAGCTGCAGGTCGTCCGCGTCGTAGTGGTCACCGGACTCGGCCGCCACCAGGGACAGTGCTCCCAGGACCTCGCCCCGCGAGGTGAGCGGGACGGTGATCGCGGAGCTCAACCCGAGCTCGCGGAGTATGCACAGCTCCTCCTCGCACCGGGAGGAAGCCACCAGAAGCTCGTCCGGGATCTCCGGGTACAGCTCCGACTCTCCGGTGCGCAGGACATGGGGAACGCCCCTCGGTGCGGAGAGGTCAATGGGGAAGCGCTCCCGCAGCTCGCGGGCGAAGCGTACCTTCTCCGGGTCGACGTGGGCCACGGCGAGCTGGCGCAGCTCCCCGTCCGCCAGGATCTGCACGGAGCACCAGTCCGCCAGCTCCGGGACAGCAAGACGTGTCAGGCTCCGCAGAGTCTCCTCGTAATCGAGGCTGGAGGCGAGGAGCGAGCTTGCACGCGCCAGGAACGAGGCCCGGAAGGCGGCGCGCTCCGCGGCGGCGCGCGCTGCCTCGGCCTGGGCGAGCGCCACCTGGAGCTGTTCGTTGGCGGCCTCCAGCTCCCCTGCCAGGGCCTGGGCTTCCTCGGTCTGCTGCTCCAGCTCCAGCGCCGTGGCCTCCAGCTCGGTGGCCTGCTCCTGGAGCTGGACGGTATACTCCTCCGCATCCCGTGCGTGCTGGGCCTCGCTGAGCCTCGCGTTGTCCAGGGCATCGCGCATCGCGCTGATCAGGAGGGCGATCCCCGCGAAGAGCACGACCCGGACCACGTCCGGCCAGGCCATGTTCCAGGCGAACGGGTGTCCCAGGACGAAATAGTTGCCGGCGGCCGTGGACAGGACGATCGCCAGCAGCACCGGCCGGCGTCCGCCGAACCACGCCGACAGGGTGACTGCCGCGAAGAAGAGGATGAAGACCGTGGCGGAGAGCAGCTCCCGGAAGGCCAGCGTCAGGGAGAGGGCGGCGAGAACACTCGCGACGGCAACCCCGTACCCCACCCAGCGAGAATGGCCGGCGCCGGTGGTACGGGGCGCCGGCGGTGCGGACCGCCTGCTCTCTCCGGGAGAGGGAGGAGCCGACACGAGGGGATCGGAGCTCATCTGGATGGTGGCGTGGTTCGCGACGGAGAATACCTCACCGCCAGCACGGGTCCGGTGCTTCTGATACGCCGGAGGCGCGGGTCCGCACATCCGATGCCGGCTCGGTTCGACCCCAACCGGCACCTGGATAATCCCGCGATTCGGATTGTAAATGGCGCAAAAAGATCTGTAGGCATGGAAGATGCGCCGCTGGTGTCCAAGACCCCTGTAGATCGGGAGAACTCATGAGCGCTGCCACTGACGAGACGCCCTCCCCGCGCGACCGGATCGGGGTGGTGGAGGGCGACATCACCCGGCTCCACGTTGACGCGATCGTCAACGCCGCCAACACCTCGCTCCTGGGGGGCGGCGGAGTGGACGGCGCCATCCACCGTGCCGCGGGCCCGGGGCTCCTGGAGGAGTGCCGCAGGCTGCACGGGTGCCGCACGGGGGACGCCAAGATCACCGGTGGCCACGCCCTCCCGGCCCGGTACGTGATCCACACGGTGGGACCGGTGTGGCAGGGCGGCGAGGTGGGGGAGGATGGCCTCCTGGCCTCCTGTTACCGCCGGTCCCTGGAACTCGCTGCGCGCCAGGGGGTGCTGACCATCGCCTTTCCTGCAATCAGCACTGGAGCGTTCCGCTTTCCGCCGGAGCGTGCAGCGCGGATCGCGGTCCGCGAGATCAGGGACTTTCTGGAGCGGAACGCACTTCCCGAACAGGTGCTGCTCGTCGCTTTCGGTGCGGAAACGCGCAATTCGTACTTGACGGCGCTCGCGGAAGCTTGTATATGAACTGCACACCGAAATAATGCAGTTCGCTTTACTCACCCCGTCAGGCGGGCGTCCCTCTCCGTGCATCCTGCGCCACGAGGGGCCGACCGCGAGGAGAGCGACATGAGCGACCTCAGGGAGGCGAAGGAGCTGCTGGACGAGATCAACCGCGCGATCTCGAATTACGACCCCGTGCTCAAGGAGAGGGCGCGGGACATCCTGCTGGAGCGTGCGTTCCGGACCGCCGCTTCCGATTCCGCTCCCGCCTCCGTGGGGCGAGGCCGGGGACGACCCCGCCGTGGTGCCGACGAGGACGGCGCCGACGCTCCGGACCTGGCCTCGCTGCTCGAGCGCTGGAGCCCGACTACCATGTCGGATAAGGCTCTCCTGGGAGCCTACTACCTGGCCCGGATCCGGGGAGACGATACCGTCACCAGCCAGGCCATCAACTCGGAACTCAAGCGGAACGGGCTGGCGATCAGCAACATCACGCGTGCGATCGAGGCGAACATGCGCCCCGACCGGCCCCTGATGACGCAGGAGAAGAAGATGGGGAGCACCAAACAGGCCCGGAAGCAGTACCGGATCACGCAGGCGGGGATCGACGCGGTAGAACGCAAGCTCCAGATCTGACGCAGCCCAGGCTTCTCCTCCCGGCGACGGGCCGTTGGGTGTCATCCCACCGGCCCGTTGTACTTCCCCCTTCATGAACCCCGCACGGTTTGCACCTTGCCGGGGTCCGGATCTAGATTCGGACGATGCCGATCTCCGCCGAGCGGGCCCGGGAGATCGCCGAGCGGCTGAGCCGCGGCGCCTCGCCCGACGCCCTCCAGGGACGCCTCGCGTCCACCCCTTCGTCCTCGCACCCCGTCCCGCCCTCCGTCCCGCACCCGCTTTCGTGGAGCGCCGGGGCCCGGGACGAGCGCGTGGCGTTCCTCGAAGAGCGGGGGATCCCGCTCGCCGCCCTGGCCGGGCGTGAGCCCCCGCCGGACCCGTCCACGCTGCGGGGGAACATCGAGCACTTCGTCGGGATGACCCAGATCCCGACGGGGGTGATCGGACCGCTGCGGGTGAACGGACTGCACGCCCATGGCGACTTCTACGTCCCCCTGGCGACCTCCGAGGGCGCGCTGGTGGCGAGCTACGACCGCGGCGCCCGGCTCATGACGCTCGCGGGCGGCGCTGCGGCGATGGTGACCACGGAGCAGGTGCAGCGGTCCCCGGCGTTCGTCTTCGGCACCATCGCGGAGGCGGCGCGCTTCGCGGCGTGGGCGGTGGGGGAGGTGGATCACTTCCGCGAGATTGCCGCGGGGCGGACGGAGCACGGCCGGCTGCTGGACATGATGACGCACGTGGAAGCCAATCACGTATACCTGATCTTCGCCTTCCACACGGGCGACGCCGCCGGACAGAACATGGTGACCTTCTGCACCGCCGCCGTCTGCGAGGCGATCCTGGAGACCACCCCGATCCAGCCGCGCTACTGGTTCCTGGAGTCCAACATGTCCGGGGACAAGAAGGCCACGACGCTCAGCTTCCTCCAGACGCGGGGGCGCAACGCCATGGCGGAGGTGGTCCTCCCCCGGACGCTGGTGCGGCGGGGGCTGCACACCACCCCCGAGCGGATGTGTGACTACTGGCGGCTGAGCTTCGTCGGCGGGGTACAGACCGGGTCGATCGGGGTGAGCGGGCACGTGGCGAACGGGATCGCTGCGCTCTTCCTGGCGTGCGGGCAGGACATGGCGTGCGTCAGCGAGGCCAGCGTCGGCGTCACCCGGATGGAGCTGACGGACGGCGGCGACCTGTACTGCGCGGTGACCCTCCCCAACCTGATCGTGGGGACGGTGGGCGGCGGGACGCGGCTCCCCACCGCGCGGGAGTGCCTGAGGATGATGGACTGCCTGGGACCCGAGCGGGCGTCCAGGTTCGCGGAGCTCTGCGCGGCGGTGGCGCTCGGCGGGGAGATCTCCATCGTCGGGGCGCTGTGCGCGGGGGAGTTCGCCTCCGCGCACGAGCGGCTGGGGCGGATGCGGGAGGAGCCCTGAGTACCCGGGCGGAGGCGCCGCCCGACCGGCGCGCGCCCGCGCGTGTACCGGACGCCCGTCCGCTCGCCCGGCGCTTCCTGGAGTACCAGCGGGAGCGCTTTCCCCTCGCGGCGTACGTCCCGCTGATCGCCGTCTTCACCTTCTCGGCCGCGGCATACTCCCGCCTGGCGCGCGGCGCTCCCGGCTTCGTTCCCGCAGACCGGTTCTTCGCGGGGGCGCTCACCGCGCTGGTCTTCTTCTTCATGCTCCGGGTGCTGGACGAGCACAAGGACGCCGAGGTGGACCGCCGCTACCGCCCGGAGCTCCCGGTCCCGCGCGGGCTGGTCTCGCTGGCGGAGCTGCGCCGTATCGGCGGGGCCGCGCTCGCGGGGGTCCTCTTCCTCAACGCGCTCCTCGCCCCCGTGCTCCTCTGGGCGTGCCTGGCGGTGGCGCTCTGGGCAGCGCTGATGACCCGGGAGTTCTTCGTCCCCGGGTGGCTCCGTGCCCACCCCGCCGCGTACCTGGTGACCCACATGGCGATCATGCCGATGATCGACGGGTATACCACGGGACTCGACTGGCTGGCGGAGGGCGCCGACCCTCCCCGCGGCCTGTGGCTCTTCCTCCTGGTGACCTTCCTCAACGGCGTGGTGATCGAGATCGGCCGGAAGATCCGAGCTCCCGAAGGGGAGCGCGAGGGGGTGGACACCTACACCCGGGTGTGGGGGACGCGCACCGCGCCCGCGGTGTGGCTGGCGACGCTCGCCGCGACGGCGGCGACGGCCTGGCTCGCCGCCCGGCACGTCGGGATCGGCGGGGCCGCGGCGGTCGCCCTCGCCATCGCGGCGACACTGGCCGCTCTCCCGGCCCTCCTCTTTCTGCGCGCCCCCGGTGCCGCCCGCGCGAAGCGGATCGAGGCGGCGTCCGGTGCGTGGACCCTCGCCATGTACCTGCTGCTCGGCGCGGGACCGTTCCTGGCGCGCTGGATCGGAGGCGGGCTTGTCCGCTAGCGGTGTCGCCGGCCGCCGGGTGCTCGCTCCGGGCGAGGCGGAGCGGGCCGGCGCCGCCGTGGTCGGTGGCAAGGCCCACAACCTGGCGCGCCTGGCCGCAACGGGCGTCCGGGTTCCCCCCTGGGTGGTGATCCGCGCCGCCGCGTCCGGGCACTTCGGCGCGCGGGAGGATCCTTCCGGGCCGGGCACGGGCGAGGACGCGCTCTGGGAGGAGCTGAAGGAAGCTCTCCACGCCGCCGGGATCTCGTCGTCCCGCCTCGCCGTCCGCTCCTCCGCCGCGAGCGAGGACGGCGCCACCGCCTCCTTCGCGGGGCAGTTCGACTCCGTGCTCGGCGTCCCGGCGGACGACCCGGACCGCCTCCGCAACGCGGTCCGTGCCGTGTGGATGTCGGCGTTCAACGAGCATGCGCGGGCGTACGGCCGGGGCGGCGAGGTGCGGATGGCCGTGGTGCTCCAGGAGATGGTGGAGGCCGAGGTTTCCGGAGTCGCCTTCTCGGCAGATCCGGTCACAGGGCGCCGCGACACCGCCGTGGTGAGCGCCGTCTACGGGCTGGGAGAGGGGCTGGTGAGCGGGGAGCTGGACGCCGACACCTTCCACGCCGTCGCCCGGGACGGCGCGGAGGACGAGGTCCGCGCCACCTTCGCCCACAAGGACCGCGCGGTGCGCTCCACGGAGGACGGCTCCACCGGGCTCGCGCCCGTCCCGGAGGAGCTCCGGGACGTCCCGGCGCTCACGGACGACGAGGTGCGCCGGATCGCGTCCACGGTTCGCGAGCTGGAGCGCGCCCTGGGCGCCCCGCAGGACGTGGAGTGGGCCCTCGCCCCCGGGGAGGGGGGTAGCCGGGAGCTGTTCGTCCTTCAGGCGCGGCCGATCACCACCCTGGGCGCCCCGGCCCCGGCTCCGGCACCGTCCGGAACGACCGGGGAGCGGCGGATCTGGGACAACAGCAACATCGTCGAGAGCTACGCAGGGGTCACTGCGCCGCTGACCTTCTCCTTCGCCCGCGCCGTGTACGAGGACGTGTACCGGCAGTTCTGCCGGGTGGTCGGGGTGGAGGAGGCGTTGATCGACCGGCACCGGCACGTCTTTGCCAACATGCTGGGGCTGATCCGCGGGCGCGTCTACTACAACCTCCTCAACTGGTACCGGGTCCTCGCCCTCCTCCCCGGCTTCGCGCTGAACCGCGCCTTCATGGAGCGGATGATGGGGGTGCGCGAGAAGCTGGAAGACCCGCCCGATCCCCCCCGCGCCACCTCCCGGTGGAGGGACGCGCTGCGTGTCGCGCGGATGGTGTGGAAGCTCGCGACGGCGAGCCGGGGGCTGGGGCGCGCCGTCCCCGCCTTCCATGCCCGTGTGGACGCGGCGCTCGCGCCGCTCCGGCGCCAGGACCTGTCCACCTGGGACGCGGACGCCCTCCTCGCGCTCTACCGGCGGCTTGAGGACGAGTTGCTGCGCCACTGGCAGACGCCGCTGGTCAACGACTTCTTCGCCATGATCTGGTTCGGGGTGCTGGGGCGCCTGGTGGAGAGGTGGCTCCCGGACGCACCGCCGACGCTGGTCAACGATCTCCTGGCGGGGGAGGGGGGGATCGTCTCGACGGAGCCCGCCCGGCGCGTGATGGCGCTCGCGCGCGAGGTGTCGCGCTCCCCGGCGCTCCGCGCCGCCTTCGAGGGCCAGCCGGATGATGCGGCGCTCTGGCAAGAGGTCGCCGCGCTCGAGGAGCTGGCCCCCCTCCACCGGGAGATGCGGGCGTACCTGGACCACTTCGGGGACCGCTGCGCCAACGAGCTCAAGCTGGAGACCGTCACCCTGGGGGAGAGCCCCGAGCTCCTGGTGCGGACGGTCCGCGCCTACCTGCGGGCGGGGATGACCGACCCGGACGCCACCCGCGAGCGCGAGCGGGAGATCCGGCGCGCGGCGGAGGCGCGGGTGCGGAGCAGCCTGTCCGGAGTTCGTCGGCGGGTGTTATTCGGCGTCCTGCGGCGCGCGCGGGAGCGGATCCGCGACCGCGAGAACCTCCGCTTCGAGCGCACCCGCGTCTTCGGAGTGGTGCGCCGCATCTTCGTGGCCATCGGGAGGCAGCTCGCCGACCGGGGGCGCCTGCGCGCCCCGCGGGACGTCTTCTACCTTACCGTCGAGGAGGTCTTCGGCACCCTGGATGGTACCTGCGGCACCGGTGACCTGTGCGCCCTGGCGGAGCTGCGCCGTGCCGAGTTCGCCCGGTACGAGCAGGAGCCCGCCCCGCCCGAGCGCTTCGAGACCTTCGGCCCGCCGTCGCTGGCCGTCCCCGCAACCCCGGTGCAGCCGGAGACGGCCGAAGGAGGCGAAGCCGCCACGCTCGAGGGGACCGGGTGCTGCCCCGGCGTGGTGCGCGCCCCGGTGCGCGTGGTCACCGACCCACGCGACGCGGGCGACCTGAAGGACCGCATCCTGGTGGCCGAGCGGACCGACCCGGGGTGGACGCTCCTCTTCCCCCCGGCCGCCGGGCTCCTGGTGCAGCGCGGGAGCCTGCTCAGCCACTCGGCCATCGTGGCGCGGGAGATGGGGCTCCCCTGCATCGTCGGCATCGCCGGGCTGATGACCACGCTGCGGGACGGCGAGACCGTGGAGATGGACGGGGCGACGGGGATCGTGCGGCGTCTGGAGCACGGCGCGGCGGCGCATGGCGCGTGAGGCGTCGGGGCGCGACCGTGCGACCTGGAGCTTCATCCGCTACGCCAGCGTCTGGGAGGACGCGGACGTACTGTGCGACGCCCTGGCCCCCGCGGCGGCCGGGGGGCGGCTCCTCTCCGTCGCCTCCGCGGGAGACAACGCGCTCGCGCTCCTGACGCTGGATCCGGCGGAGGTGGTCGCGGTGGACCTGAACCCGGCGCAGCTAGCCTGTCTGGAGCTGCGGATGGCGGCCTTCCGCGCCCTGGAGCACGGCGCCCTCCTCGCCTTCCTGGGGGTGACGGAGGACCGCGGCCGCGCGTCGACGTACCGTGGCCTTCGCGGCGACCTGGCGCCCCCGGCCCGGGAGTTCTGGGACGCGCACCCCGACGCGGTGGAGCGGGGGATCATCCACACCGGGAAGTTCGAGCGGTATCTCCGCGCCTTCCGTCGCTTCCTGCTCCCGCTGGTGCACTCCCGCCGGACCATCGAGCGTCTCTGCCTGCCGCGCTCCCCGGAGGAGCGGCGGGCGTTCTACGCGCGGGAGTGGGACACCTGGCGCTGGCGCGCGGTGTTCCGCGTCTTCTTCAGCCGAGCGGTGATGGGGCGGTTGGGCCGCGACCCGGCGTTCTTCGACCACGTGGGCGGCACCCCGGTGGGCGACCGGATCCTGGAGCGCACCCGCTACGCCCTGACGGAGCTGCCGACGGACACCAACCCGTACCTCGTCTACATCATGACCGGGAGCTACGCCCCCGGGGCGCTCCCGCGCTACCTCCGCCCCGAGCGCGAGCACCGTCCAGTGGAAGGCGAAGATCCAGGGGAAACCCGCGGCGATCACCCCCCCGCCGGTGTGTACCGCCTTGCGCGTCCACTCCACCGGGGGATTGGCCAGCTTGCGCCACAGCTCGGCCGCGCCGAAGAGGAGGAGGAAGAGCGGGGCGACCAGGGCGGCGCGGACGGCCTCACCCTCGAAGGTGCCGGGGGGCGGGAGGGCTGCGAACAGGTTCATCACTCCACCACCTCGTCCAGGTGGAAGGCGCCATAGAACCAGGCCCGGTCCCGGGCGTGTAGCTCCCGGGCCCGCTCCTCCAGCCGATGCACCCGGTGCGCCTCGCCGTCCGGTCTCGCCCTCGGCGCCAGCATGTTCCAGTACGCCAGCCGCGCTCCCGGACGCGCGCGGTCCACCAGCGCGCCGTAGACCCGCTCGTGCTCCGCGGGAGCCATGTACTCGAAGATGTCCGACAGGTTGAAGCCGTCGAAGCCCTCACCCTCCTTGGCCGCTTCGTCGATCGGTCCTTCGAAGAGGCTCAGACGGTCCAGGTTGCGCTTCACGTCCGGGTAGACCTCGGGGCGCAGGTAGAGGGGGAGGGCGCGTCCGAAGTTGCCGGTGAGGATGTACTCCATGTAGGGATTGGCGTGCGTGGGCAGGGCCGTCAGGGCGTAGCGCGTCCGCGCCAGGATGCGCTCGGCCACCGACCCTTCGACGTAGCGGAAGAACTCGGGATCGCGGCCGAGCCTCCCCATCATGAAGCGGCTGAAGAAGATCCGGAAGAGCAGCCGCCAGCGCAGGTTGTTCCAACGCTCTTCGTAGAAGCGGACCCTCTCCGCCTCGCTCCTCTCTTCGAGGAGCGCCAGGACCGTCTTCCGGCTGTG
>DATAAL010000218.1:0-12477 GCA_036260145.1 Longimicrobiaceae bacterium
CCCGAGGAACTCCAGCACCCCGTCGCGGCGCCAGCGCACCCGGTCACCCACCCGGTACATCCGCGTCCCCGGCTCGGGCGAGAACGGGTCGGGAACGAAGCGCTCGGCCGTCAGCTCCGGACGGCCCCCGTACCCACGCGCCAGCCCCGGCGTGGCGATGTACGCCTCTCCCGGGACTCCACCGGGCATGGGCTCCAGCTCCGCGTCCAGCACGTAGACCCGCGTGTTCCGGATCGGCCGCCCTATCGGGGCGATGAGGGCTTCTTCCCCGTCGGCGACGGTGTGCAGGGTGGAGCTCATGGTGCACTCCGTGGCCCCCCACTGGTTCACCACCCGCACGTCCGCACCGAAGACGCGTCTCGCCCGGCGCACGTCCGCCCCCGCGAGGGCCTCGCCGCTGAGCAGGAGGAGTCGGAGCGTGTCGGCGCCTCCCTCGGCCTCGGCCGCCTCCAGCAACTGGCGCAGGAGCGAGGGAACGATCGCCAGGATCCCGGTCACCCCGCGCTCCCGAACGATCGCCAGGAGCCGCCGCGGCTCGGAGACCTCCTCCGGGCGCACCAGGACCAGCTTCGCGCCCGTGGTCAGCGGCCCCAGGATGTCGCGGATGGAGGCGTCGAAGGAGGCCGTGGCGAGCTGCAGGACCGTATCCGCGGGACCCAGGCCGTACTCGTCCGCCAGGAACGACAGGTAGTTGACCACGCCCGCGTGCGGAGCCAGCACTCCCTTGGGCCGTCCGGTGGAGCCGGAGGTATAGAGCACGTAGGCGAGCGAGTCCGCGGACAGCGCCCCGTCCGGCCTCCTGTCCAGCCTCTCTCCCGCCCCCTCGGCCGGGAGGGCGGGGAGCACCCGGGGCGCGCCGATTCCGTCCAGCAGCACCGTCGTGCCCCCGAAGTACGGTAGCTGCGCCCGCCCCCGCTCATCGGTCAGCAGCACGGAGACGGCGGAGTCCTCCAGGAGCCAGGCCAGGCGCTCGGCCGGATAGGTGGGGTCCAGGGGGACGTAGACGCCTCCCGCCTTGAGCACGCCCAGGAGAGCGGCTACCAGTTCCGGACCTCGCTCCAGGCAGACGCCCACCCGCACCTCGGGTCGCACCCCGAGCCCCCCGAGGGTGTGGGCCCGATCGTCCGCCCGCGCATCCAGCTCCGCATAGGTCAGGGCGCCGCCGTCCCAGAGCAGCGCCGGAGCATCCGGGCCGCGCGCCACCTGGCGCTCGAACAGTGCGTGCACCGGGAGGTGGCGCGGGTACTCGCCCGCCGTGGCGTTCCACTCGAGGAGCACCTGCCGCCGCTCCTCCTCCCCGATCAGCGGGAGCGTGGCGGCAGGACGCTCCGGATCGCCTACCAGCGCCCCGGCCAGCGTGACGAAGTGCTCCAGCATCCGGTGGATCGTCTCCGGCTCGAACAGGTCGGTCCGATAGGTGACGTGCCCGCGGAAGTGATCCCCGTCCTCCCACACCGCCAGGTTCAGGTCGAACTTGGCCGCCTCCCCGGCCCACTCCAGCGGCTGCATCACCACCTCCCCCAGCTCCAGCTCCCCGTCCTCCGGGTTCTGCAGGCTGAACATGACCTGGAAGAGCGGCGTGTGCTGGAGCGACCTCTGCGGCGCCAGCTCCTCCACCAGCTTCTCGAAGGGGACATCCTGGTGCGCAAAGGCGCCCAACGTCGTCTCCCGCGTCCGGCGCAACACCTCGCGCACCGTGGGGCGTCCGGAGAGATCGAGGCGCAGGACCAGAGTGTTGACGAAGAAGCCGATCAGCCCCTCCAGTTCCAGGCGGTTCCGCCCGGCGATGGCTGTCCCTACGCTGACGTCCTCCTGCCCGGCCCAGCGGGCCAGGAGGAGCTGCCAGGCGGTGAGCAGGGCCATGAAGGGAGTGACGGCCTCGCGTCGGCACAGGGCGCGTAGCCCCTGCGAGAGGTCCGGCGGGAACAGGTAGGGGCGCATCTGCCCGCGGGCGCTGGGCACCGGCGGGCGCGGGCGATCGGTGGGCAGCTCCAGGACCTGTGGAGCGCCTTCCAGCCTCTCGCGCCAGTAGCGGAGCTGCTCCCCCAGGCGCTCTCCGGAGAGCCACTCGCGCTGCCAGACGGCGTAGTCCGCGTACTGCAGCTCCAGCTCCGGCAGGGGCGACTCCTCGCCCCGGGAGTACGCCCCGTACAGCGCCGAGACCTCGCGCACCAGCACGCCCATGCTCCAGCCGTCGCTGACGATGTGGTGCAGCGTGAAGCAGAGCGCCCACTCCTCTTCCCCCAGGCGCACCAGCAGCACGCGCAGCAGCGGTCCGTGCTCCAGGTCGAAGGGGCGCAGCCCCTCCTCGGTGAGTCGGCGCAGAGCCTCCGCGAAGCGGCGCTCCTTCGGGAGCCCGGCCAGGTCCAGAACCGGGAAGGGCACCGGTGCCGCGGGGAGGACTCCCTGCATGGCCTCGCCGCCCGTCTCCAACAGTACTGTGCGCACCGCCTCGTGGCGGCGCACCAGCTCCGTCAGGCTGCGGCGCAGCGCCCCCACGTCCAGCGCGCCGCACAGCCGCAGCGAGTGAGGCATGTTGTAGGCGCTGCTCTGTGGGTCGAGCCGGTGGATGAACCAGAGTCGCTGCTGCGCGAAGGACAGCGGCGCGGGACCCTCCCCCGTGCGGCGGGGGATGCGCGGGACGACCGAGCGCTCCGTGCCCAGGAGCGCTTCTACGCGCCCGGCCAGGGCAGCCACGGTAGGCGCCTCGAAGAGTGCCCGCAGCGGCACCTCCACGCCCAGCTCCTCGCGCAGGCGCGAGATCACGCGGGTGGCCAGGAGTGAGTGGCCGCCCAGCTCGAAGAAGCCCTCCTCCACTCCCACGCGCTCCCTCTTCAGCACCTCGGCGAAGATCGTCGCGAGCCCCTCCTCGGTGGCCGTACGCGGGGCCACGTAGGCCGATGCCGCGGTCCGCTCCGGCGCGGGCAGCGCCCGCCGGTCCACCTTCCCGCTGGCACTCAGCGGCAGCCGCTCCAGCGGCACGAATGCGCCCGGCACCATGTGCTCCGGCAGCCGCTCCCGCAGGTGCTCCCGCAGCCGGGACGGCGAGACCTCCACCCCTTCCGCCGGCACCACGTACGCTACCAGCCGCGGATCACCTGCAAGGTCCTCGCGCACCACCACCACCGCCTCGCGCACCTGTGCGTGCCCCAGCAGCCCCGCCTCGATCTCCCCCGGCTCGATGCGTACCCCGCGCACCTTCACCTGCGCGTCGATGCGCCCCAGGAACTCCAGCTCCCCGTCCACCCGCCAGCGCACCCGGTCCCCCGTCCGGTAGAGTCTTGCTCCCGGTTCCTTCCCCAGCGCATCGGGAAGGAACTTCTCCGCCGTCTGCGCCGCCAGCCCCACGTATCCTCGTGCCAGCGCCGCCCCTCCGACGTACAGCTCTCCGGGCACCCCCACCGGCACGGGCTCCCCACGGCCGTCCAGTACGTACGCCGCCCGCCCGCTCACCGGCCGGCCGATCGGCACGCTTGTGCCCCACTCGGGGCCACCTCCCTCACTCGCCTCATAGAGCGTCGCCGTCACCACGGTCTCGGTCGGGCCGTACGCGTTCAGCAGGCGAGCCTGTCCCTCCCCACCTCTCTCCCAGGCACGTACCCCCACGGGCGACAGTGCCTCTCCGCCCACGATCATCAGCCGCAGGCTCCGCTTCAACTCGGCGACGACGGTGCGGTCACACACCAGCTGCGTCCAGTACGCGGGCGTCACGTCCGCCACCGTAACTCCGAGCTGGCCGATCCGGGAGGCGAACTCGCTCGGCGGCCAGACCATCGGGTCGCGCAGGACGATGGACGCCCCCACCAGGAGCGGCGCGAGCGCCTGTTCCAGGAAGGGATCGAAGGTCTGCGCCGCGAAGACCAGCACCCGGTCCGCGGGCAGGTACGGGTACGCCCGGGCGATCTCCCTGAAATGGATCGCTGCCGCACCGTGCGAGACCAGCACTCCCTTCGGCCGCCCCGTCGAGCCGGAGGTGTAGACGATGTACGCTGCATTTTCGGGGGCGACGCGGACCGGCGGCGGCAGGTCGTCCCGGCAGTCGATGCTCCCCTGCACGGGCTCTACGACCCGCAGCACCGTGCACACCTGCGGCAGCCGGCCGCGCACGTGCGGCTGCGCTACCACGACTCCGACTCCGGCGTCCTCCAGCAGGGAGGTGTTTCGCGCGGCGGGGTGGTCCGGGTCGAGGAGCAGACAGCACCCCCCGGCCTTGAGCGTTCCCAGAAGCGCGGTCAGTGTGTCGACGCTGTTCTCCGTGAAGATGCCGACCACGCGCTCCGGACCGACTCCCTCCCGGCGCAGCACGCGTGCGAGACGCTCCGCCCGGTCCTCCAGGCCGGCATAGGTAAGGACGCCGTCCGCGCAGACCACCGCCACGGCCTCCGGAGTGCGCCTCACCTGCTCCTGGAAGAGTTCGTGGACACACCTCCCTGGCGCCTCCACCGGGGGGGCATGCGAGGCTTCCAGCACGCGGGCGCGCTCGGCCCCACGCAGCAGCGACACCTCCGAGAGGCGCCGCCCGGGATCGGCCACCATCGTCTCCAGCAGCGCCTCCAGGTGACCCGCCAGGCGCGCGATGGTCTGCGCCTCGAACAGCGCCGCACGGTAGGTGAGCGTCCCCGCGAGCGCGTTCCCGTCGTCCCGGAGCGTCAGGTCCAGGTCGAACTGGGAGACCGCCCCCCCTCCCCCGACGGGCTCGGCTGTAAGATCTCCGAGCCCGAGCGCTTCATGGCTCCTCGAGCGGTCGAGGTCGAACGTTGCCTGGAAGAGCGGCGAGTGCGTGAGGCTGCGCTCCACGCCCAGCTCTTCCACCAGGCGCTCGAAGGGAAGCTCCTGATGGGTGTACGCCTCCAGCGCCGCTCCGCGAACCCGCCCCAGCAGCTCGGCCCAGGTAGGGTCTCCCGCCAGCTCCGTGCGCATGGCCAGCATGTTGACGAAGAAGCCGATCAGGCCCTCCGTCTCGGGTCGCGTGCGCCCCGCGATGGGGGTGCCCACCACCACGTCGTCCTGCCCGGAATACTTCGAGAGCAGCGCCTGCCAGCCTGCGAGCAGGACCATGAACAGCGTCGCCCCCTCGCGCCGCGAGAGTGTCCGCAGCCCCGCCACCGTCTCCATCGAGAGCGAGAACCCCTGGCTTCCCGCACGCGCCTCATATTCCGCCAGGCGCGGGCGGTCGGTGGGGATCTCCAGCAGCGGGGGAGCCCCGGCCAGCCGCTTCTTCCAGTAGCCGATCTGCTCCTCCAGAACCTCGCCGCCGAGCCACTCGCGCTGCCAGACTGCGTAATCGGCGTACTGCACCGGGAGCGCCGGCATGTGCGGCTCCTCCCCGCGGCTGAAGGCGGTGTAGAGTGCCGAGACCTCGCGCACCAGCACGTCCATGCTCCAGCCGTCGCTGACCACGTGGTGCAGGGTGAAGAGCAGCACGTGCTCGTCCTCGTCCAGGCGCAGCAGCGTGCTCCGCAGCAGCGGCCCCCGCGCCAGATCGAAGGGGCGCAGCGCCTCCGCTCCGGCGAGCCGCTCGGCCTCGGCCTCGCGCGCTCCGACGGGCAGACGGCGCAGATCGAGGACCGGCAGCGATACCGGAGCCGGCGGGTGGATGATCTGTACGGGCGCGCCGCCCTGTTCGGCGAAGACCGTCCGCAGCGCCTCGTGCCGCTCCACGAGCGCGTCCAGGCTCACCCGCACCGCAGCCGTTTCCAGCCGACCGCGCAGCCGCAGCGCGCCAGCCATGTTGTAGACCGCGCTGCCTGGCTCCAGACGGTCGACGAACCACAGGCGCTGCTGCGCGAACGACAGTGGCAGCGGCTCCTCGCGCGAGACCCGCCGGATCGGCGGCGCCAGCGAGGCCCCGGCGCTCCGCAGCCCCTCGATGCGCCCGGCGAGCGCGTCGACGGTAGGTGCCTCGAAGAGCGCCCGGAGCGGCAGCTCCACCCCGAGGACACCCCGGACCCGCGAGATCACCCGCATCGCCAGCAGCGAGTGACCCCCCAGCGCGAAGAAGTCCTCCTCCACCCCCACCTGCTCCCGCCCCAGCACCTCCTCCCAGACCCCCGCCAGCACCTCTTCCACCGGCGTGCGCGGTCCCACGGACCCCGCCCCCCTGGCGGACTCCGGCGCCGGCAGTGCCCCGCGGTCCAGCTTGCCGTGGGGAGTCAGCGGTAGCGCCTCCAGCACCACGAACACGTCGGGCACCAGGTACTCCGGCACCCTCTGCCGCAGCTGTGCTCGTAGCGCCCCCGGCTCCACCTCCCCCACCAGGTACGCCACCAGCCGCTTCTCGCCCGGCTCGTCCTCGCGCGCCACCACGACGCACTCTGTCACGGCCGCGCTCTGGCGCAGTGCCGCCTCGATCTCCCCCGGCTCGATGTGGATCCCGCGCACCTTCACCTGCTCGTCCACCCGCCCCAGGTACTCCAGCTCCCCGCCGGCACGCCAGCGCACCCGGTCGCCCGTGCGGTAGAGCCGAGCACCCGCTTCGCTGCCGAAGGGATCGGGAAGGAAGTACTCCGCCGTCAGCGCGGGATGGCCCAGGTAGCCGCGCGCCACCTGCGCGCCGCCGAGGTACAGCTCGCCCGGTACGCCCACCGGCACCGGCTGCAGCGCCCGGTCCACTACGTAGGCGCGCGTGTTCGGCACGGGTCTGCCGATCGGCACGACCGTCCTGCGCCCATCCTCCTCCCCGCAGCGGTGCGTGCTCGCATCGATGCAGCACTCGGCGGGGCCGTACAGGTTGACCGGTTGGACCTCCGGAAGCAGCTCCCCCAGACGCCTGCACAGCTCGCCCGGCAGCGCCTCCCCGCCGCAGAAGACCTGCCGCAGCGACGTGCACGCGCCCAGCCCCGGCTCCTCCAGCAGTACGCGCAGGAGCGCCGGCACCAGCTGCAGCGTGGTGATCTCGCGGCTGCGGATCGTCCGCACCAGGTAGCCCGTATCGCGCTCCCCCTCCGGCCGCGCCACCACCAGGCACCCGCCCACCAGGAGCGGCGCGTGGAACTCCCACACCGAGGCATCGAAGTTGATCGGGGTCTTCTGAAGCACCCGGTCCCGGGCCGTCAGCGCGAAGTCGCGGACGAACCAGTCCATGTGGTTGACCAGCGCCGCGTGCTGGACTCCCACCGCCTTCGGCCGGCCCGTGCTCCCGGAGGTGTGGATCACGTATGCCAGGCTCTGCCCGGTCGCCCGGTTCCGCGGGTTCTGCGGGCTCCCGGCCGCGATCCGCGCCCACTCGGCGTCGACGCTCAGCACGCGCACGGCCGCTTGCGCCGGGAGGAGGTGCCGCAACCTTTCCTGCGCCAGCACGAGGGCCGTGGCGGAGCCGGCGAGCATGTGCGCCAGCCGCCCGGGCGGGGAGCCGGGGTCCAGCGGCACGTAGGCGCCGCCAGCCTTGAGTACGGCGAGCAGCGAGACGACCAGCTCGCAGGAGCGCTCCAGGCACAGCCCCACCCGCACCTCCGGCCCGACGCCGAGCCGGAGGAGGTGGTGGGCGAGCTGGTTGGCCCGTCCGTTCAGCTCCGCGTAGGTGAGACGCTCCTCCTCGAAGATCAGCGCCAGGGCGTCCGGGGTGCGCCGCACCTGGGCCTCGAAGAGCTGGTGGAGGCACCGGTTCGCCGGATACGGGGCCTCGGTCCGGTTCCACTCCACCAGCACCTGGGTCCATTCGAACTCCCGCAGCAGCGATGCCTCGGAGGGGCGCCGCTCCGGGTCCGCCACGATCGCCTCCAGCAGGGTCTCCAGGTGCCCCGTCATGCGCGCGATCGTCTCCGATTCGAACAGCGACTTCCGGTAGACCAGCATCCCCGCCAGCGCCTCGTCGCCGTCGGTCAGGGCCAGGTTCAGATCGAATCTGGCCCCCCCCTCCTCGATGGAGACCGGGGCGAATTCCACACCGGCCAGCGACAGCCGCTCGCCATCCGCCGCGGCCTGCTCGAGCGCGAAGACGACCTGGAAGACGGGGGTATGGGCGAGACTCCGCTCCGGTGCCAGCTCCTCCACCAGCCGCTCGAACGGGAGATCCTGGTGCGCGTACGCCCCCAGCGCGGTCTCGCGCACCTCTGCCAGCAACTCCCGCCAGCTCGTCTCCGCCCGCAGCCTCGCCCGCAGCGCCAGCATGTTCACGAAGAAGCCGATCAGCCCCTCCAGCTCCACCCGCGTCCTGCCGGCCACCGGGCTCCCCACCACGACGTCCTCGGCTCCCGCGTAGCGCCCCAGCAGCGCCTGCCAGGCGGCCAGAACCGTCATGAACAGCGTGGTCCCCTCCCGTCGCGAGAGCGCCCGCAGCCGGCCGGACAGCTCCTCGGGGAGGGTGAAGGCGTGCTTCCCGGTGTGAAGATCCTTCCCTGCGACGCGGGGATGATCCGTGGGGAGCTCCAGCAGGGGTGGGGCGCCGTGCAGCTTCTCCCTCCAGTAGCCGAGCTGTGACTGCAGCAACTCCTCCGACAGGTAGGCCCGCTGCCAGACGGCGTAGTCGGCGTACTGCACCGGCAGCTCCGGTAGCTCCGGCTCCTCACCGGCGGCGTAGGCGGCGTACAACACCGACACTTCGCGCCTCAGCACGTCCATGCTCCAACCGTCGCTGACCACGTGGTGCAGCGTAAAGCAGAGAATGTGGCGCTCCTCCCCGAGCCGCAGCAGCAGACTCCGGAGCAGGGGGCCGGCGGCCAGGTCGAAGGGGCGCAGCGACTCCTCGCCGGCGAGCCGTTCCGCTTCCTGCTCCGGGTCGGGGGAGCCACGGAGGTCCACCACCGGGACGAGGACCGGCTCGGGTGGGAGGACGAGCTGCACGGCCTGGCCGTCGAGCTCCCGAAGGACGGTGCGCAGCGTCTCGTGCCGCCGGACCAGCGCATCCAGACTCCGGCGAAGCGCCCGCACGTCGAGCGCTCCGCGCAGCAGGAGCGGGAAGGGCATGTTGTAGGCGCTACTCGCCGGCTCCAGCCGGTGCACCAGCCACAGGCGCTGCTGCGCGAACGAGAGCGGGAGCGGTCCGTCGCGGGGAACCCGCTCGATGGAGGGAGCCGTTCCGGCGGCTCCTGCCCGAAGGAGCGCTTCCACCCGTGCGGCGAGCGCCGCCACGGTGGGCGCTTCGAAGAGGGCGCGCAGCGGCAGCTCCACTCCGAACGTCCTCCGCACCCGCGAGATCACCCGCATCGCCAGCAGGGAGTGGCCACCCAGCTCGAAGTATCCGTCGTGGACCCCGACCCGCTCCACCTCGAGCACCTCGGCCCAGATGGCCGCCAGCGCGTGCTCCGTCGGTGTGCGGGGAGCAACGTGCTCGGTTCCGGGATGCACGCTCTCGCCGGGCGCAGGGAGGGCGCGGTGGTCGACTTTGCCGTTGCTGGTGAGGGGGAGTGCCTCCAGGATCACGAAGGCCGAGGGCACCATGTGCCCGGGGAGACGCTCCCCGACGAAAGCTCGCAGCGCCGGCAGGGAGGGCGCCTCGGCTGCCGGGACCACGTATCCCACCAGTCGACTGCGCCCCGGCTCGTCCTCCCGCGCGACCACGACCGCATCCGCCACGCCGGGGTGCTCCACGAGCGCAGCCTCGACTTCGGCCGGCTCGATCCGGAAGCCCCGGACCTTGACCTGCCGGTCGGTGCGACCGAGGAACTCCAGCGTCCCGTCCTCCAGCCATCTCACCCGGTCTCCCGTCCGGTACAGACGCCTTCCCCGGTCCCCGGTGAGCGGGTGCGGCACGTACCGCTCGGCCGTCAGCCCCGGCCGGTGCCGGTATCCCCGCGCCACTCCCTCCCCGCCTATGTACAGCTCGCCGACCACCCCGCACGGCACCGGCTCCATCGCCCTGTCCAGCACGTACACCTCCACGTTCGCCAGCGGCCTGCCGACCGGCAGGTTCCTCCACCGCGAGGACCCGTCCTCCCCCGCCTCCAGGCGTAACGTCGTGCTCGTCACGGTCGTCTCCGTCAGCCCGAAGACGTGCACCAGCGGCGTCCGCAGCCGCGACCACTGCCGCACCCGCTCCGGCAGCATCCGCTCCCCGCCCACGATCACGAAGCGCACGCCCGGCGGCAGGGCGGTACCCTCCTCTACCATGCTCCGCACCCACTCGTGCCAGAACGCCGTCGGCAGCTCGAAGCCGGTCACCCCGTGCTCGGCCACCGTCCGCACCAGCTCCCCCGGAGCGCCGAGCAGATCCGAGTCCGGGAAGACGACCGCCGCCCCTGACAGCCAGGCGGGGAAGACCTCCTCGACCATCACGTCGAAGCTGGGCGAGGCGAACTGCAGGATGCGGTCGGCGGGCGACAGCTCCAGCGTACGTGCCATTGCGTCGGCGTAGCAGAGCAGCGATCGATGACTGACCATCACCGCCTTGGGACGGCCGGTCGAGCCCGACGTGTAGATGGTGTACGCGAGGTTGTCCGGCTCCGCCCGGCCATGGATGCTCACCGGGGAGGACACGTCCGGCTCTCCGAGTGCATCCACGCAGAGCACCCGTGCCGGGCGGGCGGGGAGCGCAGCGGCCAGGCCGCTGTGAGTCAGGACGACGGGAGCGCCGCTGTCCTCCAGGAGGAAGGCGAGGCGCTCAGCGGGATAGGCGGGGTCGAGTGGGACGTAGAAGGCCCCGGACCGCAGCACCGCCAGGAGGGAGACCGCCAGTGCGTTGGAGCGCTCCAGGAACAGTCCTACCGGGACCTCGGGTCCCACGCCCAGATCCCGCAGTACCCCCGCGAGCCGGTCGACCCGCTCAAGGAGCTCGGCGTAGGTCAGGCGCTCGGCCCCGCAGACGCAGGCGTCCGCCTGGCGCCAGTGCTCCGCCCGCTCCGCGATCACCTCGTGTACCGTCGCCCCGGACGCGAACCCCTCCACCACTCCCTGCCCCCGGGTGAGCACCGATGCGCGCTCGCTCTCCGTCAGGAGGCGGACGCTCGAGAGCCCCTGGTCCGGGCCGGACGCGAAGGCGTCCAGGATCGCCCCCAGGTGCTCCAGCACTCGCGCCATCGCTCCTGCCTCGAACCTCGCCCGCTCGTACTCCATGGCGAGCACCAGTTCGGCGCTCCTCAGCTCGGCGGCGAGCGCAACGGGGTAGTTGGCCTCCTCCATGCTCCACCCGTCCCGCACCACCAGGCCTCCCGCCGCCGCGTCCTCCGCCGAAGCCTGAATCGGGAAGTTCTGGAACGAGAGGAAGCTTTCGAACAGCGGCCGGCCGCGCTCCACTTCGCTCCATCCCTGCACCTGCGGCAGCGGCGAGTACTCGTACTCCCGCAGCTCCGCCTGCTTCTGCTGCACCCCCCTCAGGAACGTCCCCACCGTGGTGGCCCGGTCCAGCCGCACTCGCAGCGGGAGCGTGTTGATGAGGTTGCCCACCATCCGCTCCACTCCGTCCAGCTCCGCCGGCCGTCCGGACACGGTCGCTCCGAAGACCACGTCCTCCTCCCCCGAGTACCTCGACAGCAGCAGCGCCCACGCCCCCTGGACCACCGTCGCCGGCGTCACCCGCAGCCGCCTCGACAGTTCCCGCAGCGCCACCGTGAGCTCCCGCCCCAGCACCGTCCGGCACGAGCCGTTTCCCTCCTCCCCCGCCGCCGCCACCCGCTCGATCCCCAGCGGCGTGGCTGCCCCGAACCCCGCCAGCTCACTCCGCCAGAACGCCTCCGCCCGCGCCAGGTCCTGCCTCCCCAGCCACGTGATGTAGTCCCGGTACGGCCGCGGCCGGGTCAGCTCCACCGCGTGCCCCTCGCGCTCCCCGGTGTACAGCGCCAGCACGTCCCGGTACACCAGTCCCACACTCCACCCGTCCAGCACCAGATGGTGGCTCGTCCATACCACCCGGTGCTCCCGCTCCCCCGTGCGGAACAGCGCCAGCCGCATCAGCGGCGGCTTCGTCGGGTCGAATCCCCGAGCCCGGTCCGCCGCCACATAGGCTGCGAACCCCTCCTCCAGCTCGGCGGCGGTCAGGGCGCGCCAGTCCTCCCAGTGCACCCGCAGCGTGGCCCGCCGCCGCACCACCTGCAGCGGCTTCTCCACCCTTTCCCACGAGAATGCCGCTCGCAACGCCGGGTGCAGGTCCACCACCCCCTGCCATGCCCGTTCGAAGGCCTCGACCTCCAGCTCCCCCTCCAGCGTGAAGCCGAACTGTCCGACGTACGTTCCCGCTCCCCCGTACAGGGAATGGAAGAGCATCCCCTCCTGCATCGGCGTCAGCGGGTAGATGTCCTCGACCCCCTCCTCCTGCCCCAGCAGCGGGTCCACCTCCGCGAGCGCGAGCCCCGCCAGCGGGAAGTCGGGAGCGGTGCAGCCGCCCGGCTCCTCAGAGCGGCGGTGGGGGCACCGGGACGCGGCGTCGGGGCCGGCGTCCACCCGCTCCACGATCTCGGCCAGGCGCGCCACCGTGGCCCGCTCGAAGAGCTGCCGCGGCGTCAGCCGCAGCCCCTGCTGCCTCGCCCGCGCCACCAATTGGATGGCGCGGATACTGTCGCCCCCCAGCTCGAAGAAGTTCTCCTCCACGCCGACGCGCTCTACTCC
>DATAAL010000219.1:0-2861 GCA_036260145.1 Longimicrobiaceae bacterium
CGCAACGGCCCGTGCCCTGGTCCGGAAGAACTACGTCGACCCGCTCTGGGCGGTACGTACGTACGCGCTGGTGAGCATCGCGCAGCACGACGCGGCGTGGGCCGCCGCGGGTGCGTCGGCTGGAGCGGCCGACAGCGCCGCCTTCGTCTCGGCGGCCGTCGCCGCGAGCTCGGCGGCGACCCTGGCGAGGCTCTACCCCCACGAAGTCCCGAGAGTCGCCGCGGACCTCCACGCCCACCTGCGCGCGCTGGGGGAACGGACCCGTTCGGGGGCCGCTCTCGAACGCGCTGCCGCCCTCGGCGACGGCATCGCCCGCACGGTGTTCCGGGAGAGGGAGGACGACGGGGCCGTCAGTCTGGCAAGCTTCGTCCCCCCGGCCGAGCCCGGATCGTGGTACAGCAGCGAGCGATGGCCTCCCCTCCGGCCCACCTGGGGGGAGGTCCGGCCATTCCTCATCCGGGAGACTCGCGCGTATGCACCGCCCCCTCCTCCCGCCATGGGATCCGCCGACTTCGAAGCGGCCCTCGCCACCGTTCGCGGGCACACCCGCCTGGCGTCCGCGCGCAACGACAGCATCGCGAGGAAGTGGGCGGACGGACCGGGCACGGCCACGCCGGCCGGCCACTGGAACGAGATCGCCGCCGGCCTCATCGCGCGGCATGGGCTTGGCGAGGTGGAGAGCACACGCGTGCTGGCGCTGATGAACATGGCTATGATGGACGCCAGCATCGCCTGCTGGCGCACCAAGTTCGAGCACGTGCTGCTGCGCCCGCCCCAGGCGGACCCGACGATCGTCCCGACCTTTCCCCTGCCCAACTTCCCGTCCTATCCCTCCGGGCACGCGGCGTTCTCGGGAGCCGCGTCGGCCGTCCTCGCCCACCGCTTCCCGAGCGAGGCGGGCGAGCTGACCCGGCTGGCGGAGGAGGCGGCCCTGTCCCGGGTGCTCAGCGGCATCCACTACCCGTTCGATTCCGATGCCGGCCTCCGCCAGGGCCGCCGCATCGCGGACGTCGCGATCGACCTGTACGAGCGCGCCCTGCCCCGGCTCGCGAGTGGATCCGAGCCCCCGGCCGGCGGAAGGGCGTCGCCGTAGCCGCGGGCGATCAGTCCAGCACCGTGTCCCGAGCGGTACCCGTCCTTCCCCCGGTGAAGGGAGCACACGATGAGATCACGGACGTGGTTCTCCACGCTGATCGCCCTGGCCATGGCGTCCGGCACCGCCCCGGCCCAGGTGTTCTCGGTCCCCGTGCGATGGTGCGTGGTGGCTGACGACGCCGACGGCGACGGCCAGCCCGACCCGGGCGAGCAGGGCGCGCCGGCCTTCACCAACCCCGGGAACGTCGGCGAGGTGGACGCCGACAACGTGCTCTGGCGCCGGCACGAGCGGCCCAGCGACGCGGTCTTCATTCCGGAAGCCGAGGTCACCTTCCGCTCCGCCATCTACAATATCGTGGAAGACCCGACGCTGCGCTTCCCCATCATCCCCGACCCCATGCCCGATCCCACAGGCGACCCGTTCTGGCTCTACGGGGATATCCTCCACCCCGAAGACTCCGAGTTCGAATGGAACGCCGTGTACAACGCGTGCGTCGATGCCTGGCGCGACGACCACGGTGTGGAGGACATCGGCGTGGTGGTGATCAACGCCAACCACGTCTATGACCTCACCGGCGATTCCCAGCCCGGCGCAGCGGTCGTGGGCGGAAGGAGCATGGTCCTGCGGGACAACGCCTACCTGCTGCCGAGCTCGCCGCTCTACAACATGGACTCGTTCCCCGTGGCCGACCACGTCGATAAGCACTTCGGACACGAGATGGGCCACGCCCTCGCGGGCCTGGGGCACACGTGCGGCGACCAGAACCTCATGCGGAACGGCCGAACGGACACCGACGGCGACGGGCTGGTCGACAACATCCACCTCAGCACCGGGATCGGGGAGGGGGAGTTCCCGAACTGCACCGGCAGCGTGGACCAGATCCAGCGGATCCGGGACTCGGCGCAGGCGACCCCCGGCTGCAAGCACGCCGGGACCGACACTGACTGCACGATGCTGAGCGATGTGCGCGCGGACCGGATCCGCGATGCGCCGCTCCCCTTCCTCGACCTTTCCACCTTCACGGCGACCAACGCGGGCGCGTCGAGCAGGCTCGTGCACCAGCCCATGGGCCCCCTGGACCGCAGACGCTTCATCGGGCGCGGCCACTTCTTCGACTACTACTCGTTCATCGACCAGGACCAGGATGCCGGCACCGGGGGGAGCGCGGATGCGCTCGGCGTCCCCATCGGGTTCCAGGGCGCCGAGCTCGCCACCCGGGTCCGGGTCAGGATCGGCCCGCAGGGCTTCTCGTTCGCTCCGACCGTCTGGCGCTTCACCGCGGGGAGCTTCCAAGAGGTCAGGGACCGCCGGATCCGGGCCTTCGCTTTCCCGATGGTGGCCGTTTCGGAGGCCACCCGGAGACACCTCACCGACCGGATCACCCTGGAGCTTCCGACCGCCGTCTTCGGGCCTGGGGTCGTCAATTTCCGGGTGCAGGCAGCCGTGGTCGCGGCGTCGCGCGACAGCGTCCAGGTCCTGGACCTCCTGGACGAGGACCGGGAGCGCCCGGGACGCAGCTTCCGCTGGCGCTCTCCCACCTTCCCAGTCTGCTCCGTGGCGCCGGGGACCGCGCCCCGGCGCGGCGCGATCACCGTCCACTCCACCGGGCTGCTGCCGAACCGGCCGGTCCACCTCATCTTCGGCGACCGCCACGTCGCCAACGGCCACGCGGGCGCCGACGGGTCGGTGTCGATCACCACGGCCATCCCCGCGGGCGCGCGGGACGGCCAGCACCTGATCACGGTGGGGACGGACGGGACGGCGC
>DATAAL010000220.1:0-11457 GCA_036260145.1 Longimicrobiaceae bacterium
CCTCCTCGGCGGATCGATCATGGAATTCCGGGGGGAGCGGACGGAGGTTCGCCCCCCCTTCCGGTCCCGTCGTCACTCGGCGGAGCCGTCCTTCTTCCGGGCGCGCCCCCGACCGCCGCGACGACTGCGGGAGCGGCCGCGCTTGGTGGGCTGTCCGCCCTCCCCTTCACCCGTCTCGGGCGCCGGGGCCTCGGGAGCGGGGGCCGGCGCGGGGGGCTCCGGCACCGGAGCCTCAGCCGCTGGCGCGGCCTCCGCCACAGCGCCCTCCTTGCGGCCGCGTCCACGACCGCCGCGGCGTCCGCGCGAGCGGACGCGCTTGGCAGGCTGGCCGCCCTCCCCCTCGGCGGACTCGGGGGCCACGGCCTCCGGGGCGGGAGGGGCAGGCTCCGGAGCCTCCGGCACCGGCTCCTCGCCCGGAGGCACAGCCTCGGCGCCGGCCTCGCCGCCGGCGCGGCCCCGGCCTCGGCGGCCGCGCGACCGGCTCCGCTTCCGCGGGGCCGCCACGACCTCGGGGGCCTGAGGCTCGGGGGCGGGGACGGTCTCCTCCTCCGGCGCGGCGAGGGGCTCGTCCGTAGCGACCTCCGGAGCAGCGGCTTCGGGGGTCTCAGGCGCCACGGCGCTCTCTGCCCTGCGGCGGTCGCGGTCCTCGGCCCACTGCTCCAGCAGAGCGTTCGCCCGCCGGTCGCCCAGCGCCTGGCGGAGGCGGTCCGGCTCCTCCTCCATCACGCGGAACACGTCCCCGCCGACCGCGTCCGTCAGCGTCCTCACCGTCTGCTTGCCGACGCCCCGGTACGAGCCGAGGTAGCTCCGTACCGCCTCCCCCTCCGTCGGCAGACCCAGTGCCTCCGCGGAGAAGGCCGGGGGAGTGGGCGGGGCGGGCTCCGCCTCGGGAGCCCCGATCGACGCTCCGGGAGTCTCCTCCTCGCGTCCGCTCTTCCGGCCGCGACCCCGCGAGCGCCCGCGCTTCCGCGGGGCCTCCCCGGCGTCCGGAGCGGCCTCGGGCGTCCCCGCCGCCGGAGAGGTGGTCTCCGGCGGCGCGGGAGGCGTCTCCTCCGTGGGGAACAGCGGGGCCTGGGCGGGTTCCGCTTCGGGCCGCCCCGTCGGCGGCGCGGCGATCCGCGAGGACGGGATCACCTGTCCGGGGAGGAGCGGGGGCGGTCCCTCCGGGACGGCCACCCGACCCCGGGAGCCACGGCGGCCGCGCAGGCTCACGCGCGCGCCCTCGGCCACGGCGGCGGAGGCATCACCGGCAGCGGCGGGGGCAGGAGCTGCGACCGGCTCCGGAGCTCTGGGCGCACCGGAAGCTGCCGCCTCCGGCCGTCCAGCAGCGGGAGCCGCGGCAGCAGGCGCCTCCCGGCGCCCCTCGGGCTGCTCCGCCGGCGCACTCGTGGCGCCGAGCGTCTGCCCGGGGAGGATCGGGGGCGGCGCCTCGGGGGCCCCCCGCTTCCCGCGCCGGCCACGTCCACCGCGCGCGGAAGCCTCCGCGGGGGGGGCGGCCGCCGCCACGTCCACCTGCAGCGGCTCCGCCACGGGCGAGTCCGCCCGTGGAGCCGTCGGAGCCAGCGTGAGATCCGGATCCGGGAGACGCTTCCCGCTCGCCGGGAGCGCTACCTCATAGCTCCCCTCCTCCAGGCGGCGCAGGTCGATGGCTTCGGCGTCGTGCGCCTGGCGAAGGAAGCGGGAGAACTTGCTGAACCCGAGTGCCGTCTCGTCGAAGCCGGGAGCCATCTCCAGCATCTTCCGCTTCACGTCGGCGTCGCGCACCGCGCCGCCCCGCCCGGTCATCGAGCGCACCGCGTGCTGCAGGAGGGCGTACGCGCCGTCGATGTCCGAGATCGGCCCCCCCACCCGCTCCGGCCCCTTGACCTGCTCCAGCACCCCCACCACCTCGGGCTGGGCGTCCCCGTAAGCCGGAGTCTCCACCACTTCCACCGGGGGGTGCGCCGGAGCAATCACCTCGGGGCGCGGACCCCGGTCGCGGCCGCGCTCCCGATCGCGGCGCCCATCCCGTCCCCGCCGGTCGCGATCGTGGTCCCGGTCCCGATCGCGGGGGCGATCCTCGAAGCGCGGCTCGCGCGGCGCGACCGCCGGAGCGACGGAGGCATCCTCCTCCGCCAGGGTGATCTCGTGCTGCCCATCGGGTCCACGCCGGAGGCGGATCAGCCCCTTGCCCGCCGCATCCTGCACGAAACGGGAGAACTTGCTGTAGCCCAGCTTCTTCTCGTCGAAGCCCGGGTCCAGCGCCAGCATCACCTGCTTCAGCCGGTCCGGCCGCATCGCGTCGCGGTCCCTGACCATCTGCCGCGCGGCCTGGGCCACCAGGTTCCAGGGGTCCTCGTTCGTCGCCTGGCCGCCCACCGTGGCCCGCGTCAGCCCGGAGAGCGAGTGGTACGAGTAGTACTCGTCACAGTTCTGGATCAGGAGATCACTGGACGACTCCCGCATCCCCACCCCGATCACGTACCTCCCATACTCCTTGAGCTTGAGCACGCAGGAGGAGAAGTCGGAGTCGCCGGTGAGGAGGATGAAGGTCCCGATCTCGGGGCGGGTGAAGACCAGCTCGATGGCGTCCACCGCCATGCGCAGGTCGGTGGCGTTCTTCTTGGAGGTTCCGTACGCCGGGGCGAAGATCAGGTCGATGGAGGCCTCGGCCAGGGGGACGATGTACTGCGGGTAGCGTCGCCAGTCGGCGTAGGCACGCTGCACCGCCACCTTCCCCTTGATGATGTCAGAGTTGAGGAGCGCCTTGAGCTCCTTCCCCAGGTCGCTGCGGATCCCGACGGTGACGTTGTCGAAGTCGATCAGGAGCGCTGCGTTGGGCGCATGGTGGTGCACGGGGGCGCCCACGAAGGGAGCGCCGAAGGGTGTACGGTTCATCAGTCGCAAAGAATTCCTGTTCTGCGGCGAGACCCCTCCGCCTCGCCCGGACCCGGCGCGGTGCGCTCGGCTGCGGGGATGGCGGGAGGGGTCTCGCGTGGAGGTCTATGCCTCGGTTTCGTGTGCGGGAGCGGTCACGGTCGGCGACTCGATTCTTCCGCGCTGATCATGCGCGCCAGCTCGACGCGCCGCACCTTGCCGCTCCCGGTCATCGGAAAGCTGTCGAGAAAGCGGACCAGGTCCGGCACCTTGTAGTCCGCCATCACCTCGCGACAGAAATCCTTGATCTCCTCGCCGGTGACGATCGCCCCCTCGACAGGGACGATGCATGCGCACGCCATCTCCCCCAGCACCTCGTCCGGGAGCCCGACGACGGCCGCGTCGAGCACCGCGGGGTGGGCGTGCAGCCGGTCCTCCACCTCGCGCGGGTACACGTTGAACCCCCCCCGGATGATCATCTCCTTCCGACGGCCAATGATGTGGAGGTAGCCCTCCTCGTCCACCATCCCCAGGTCGCCCGTCAGGAAGAAGCCGTCCTCGGTGAAGGCGTGCGCGGTCTCTCCGGGCTGGCGGTAGTACCCCTTCATCACGCCCCCTCCCCGGATCGCCAGCTCCCCCACCGACTCCTCCGGGAGGACGGAGCCGTCTGTGTCGATCACCCGCACCTCCACCCCTTCCAGCGGGCGCCCCACCGTGCGGATCTGCTTCCCGGGCGGGTCGTCCGGCCGGGTCATGGAGACCATGGAGCCCGTCTCGGTGAGGCCGTAACCGATCCGGATCTCCGGGATCAGCTCCCGCTGCACCCGGACCACCAGCTCCTCCGGCACCGGCGCGCCGGCGATGATCCCGGTGCGCAACGAGGGGAGGCTGCGCGGGTTCTCTTCCAGCTCCCGCAGCTCCATGATGAAGGTGGTGGGAACCCCGTGGTGGACGGTCACCCGCTCCCGCTCGATGATCTCCAGCGAGTGCGTCACGTCCTGGTCCTCCTGCAGCACCAGCGTGGCCCCGCCGGCCAGCGTCCCGAGCACCCCCGGCCCCACGCCGAAGATGTTGAACAGGCAGTTGACCCCGAACACCACGTCGTCCGGCCGGATGCCGAGGGCCGCCGCGGTGGCTGCCGCGGTCTCCAGGAGGTTGGTGTGCGTCATCCCCACCCCCTTCGGCTTCCCCATCGTCCCGGAGGTGTAGAGGATGGCGAACACGTCCTCCGCCGGGTCAACCGTCGCGGGAGCGAAGCTCCTGCCCTCCCCGCTGGAAAGCAGGTCCTCGAACTGGTAGATGCGGTCGTCGTACCAGAGGTCCTCCTCCCCGACGGAGACCACGTACTGCAGGTCAGGGAGGGAGGTGAGGAAGCCCTCGAAGCGCGCCAGGTAGTCCACCCCCTCGAAGTTCTCGGCCGTGACGACCACCACCGTCTCCGAGTGGCGCAGCATGTACTGCAGCTCGGGGGTGGTGTACCGGGGGTTGAGCGGGACGATGGTCGCCCCGAGCCGGGCGGCGGCGAACATCGCGACGATGAACTCCGGCCAGTTCGGAAGATTGAGCGCGATCCGGTCCCCCGCCTCGATCCCCAGCTCGTGGAGGGAGGCGGCGAGAGCCGTGGACTGCACATCGACCTGCTCATAGGTGAGTCGCCGATCCCCGAGCACCACGAAGGTGCGTCGGGGATCCTCGGCGGCGCGGAGCGCCAGACTTTCCGCTACGGATTTGCCACGGAAGCAGTCGCGAAGCGCCATGAAACCTCCGGACGGGTGTACGGCCCTGGAACGCGGGGAGAAACATAACCGTGGCATCAAGCGGCGTCAAACTCGCTCAGGAGGCCTTTCTCCAGTCCCGGCGCGGCTCTCCGTGGGGGTCCGGGCGGGGCGCTTTACACCCCTTCCAGGCGTGGGTTATCTTCCGGCCCCCGCACCGGGACACGTACCGTACCTCCGCACTTCCGCGCTCACGCACTTGCCACCGGTCCCGCACTACCTCCGCGCCCTCAACCCGGAGCAGCAGGCCGCCGCGCTGGCCAGCGAGGGCCCGGTCCTGGTCCTGGCCGGGGCCGGCTCGGGGAAGACCCGTACCCTGGTCTACCGCGTCGCCCACCTTCTGAACCTGGGGGTGGAGGCGCGCCGCATTCTGGCCGTGACCTTCACCAACAGGGCGGCCGCCGAGATGCGCGAGCGCGTCGCCACCGTGGTGGGGAGCCGTGCGAAGGGGGTGGTGCTCTCCACCTTCCACTCCCTGGGCGCGCGCATCCTGCGGGAGCACGGAACGCGGATCGGTCTCCCGGAGAAGTTCTCCATCTACGACACCGGCGACCAGACCGCGCTGGTGAAGCGGATCCTGGAGGAGGAGGTGCACCTCTCCGCCACCGCGGGGGACGACCGCTTCGACGCCAGGCGTATCCTGCACCGGATCTCCGGATGGAAGAACCGCCTGGTGACGCCGCTGGAGGCGGCGCGTGAGGTGGCGGAGGGCCGCACCCGCGGGAACCGTGCGGACGCCTACGAGGTGCTGACGGCGGACGTGTACCCGCGCTACGAGGAGGCGCTGCGTGCGGCCGGAGCCTGCGACTTCGACGACCTCCTCCTCCTCCCCGTGCAGCTCCTGCGCGAGGACGCGGAGACGCGCGAGGCGCTCTGGAAGCGTTGGCATTACCTGATGGTGGACGAGTACCAGGACACCAACGGCGCGCAGCTGGAGATGGCGCGGCTCCTGGCGGGACCCCGTAAGAACCTGTGCGTGGTGGGCGACGACGACCAGTCGATCTACGCCTGGCGCGGCGCCGACCACCGCAACATCCTGGACTTCGAGCACCATTACCCCGGCGCCCGGATAGTCCTCCTGGAGGAGAACTACCGTTCCACCCAGCGGATTCTGGATGCCGCCAACGGGGTGATTGCCCATAACCCGGCGCGCAGGCCCAAGCGCCTGCGCACCGCCAACGGCCCCGGCCCCAGGATCGACTACTGGGAGTTCCGCGGCGCCCCGGGGAAGCCGGCGGAGGAGGAGGAAGCGGAGATGGTGGCGCGGGAGATCGGGCTCCGCCGCTTCACGGAGAAGCTGCAGTGGACCGACTTCGGAGTCCTGTACCGCACCAACCTCCAGTCGCGCCCCCTGGAGGAGGCGCTCCGCGCCGCCAACATCCCCTACCGTGTGGTGGGAGGGGCCTCGTACTTCGACCGCGCGGAGATCGCCAACGCGGTGGCCTACCTGCGGGTGGTACTGAACCCGCGCGACGAGGTGGCCCTCCGCCGGATCATCAACTATCCGGCCCGCGGAATCGGGCGGACCTCGCTCTTCAAGCTGATCGAGACGGCGCGGCGACGGGGAGCGCCGCTCTGGGAGGCCCTGAGGTCCGCGGGAGGTGACGACGGGCTCAGCCGCGCCCAGGCCGAGGCGGTGCGCTACTTCGTGGAAACGATCGAGGAGGCGCGGACGGAGCACCGGGCGACGGAGGCGGCGATCCACGCCGGGGAGCCGGGGGAGCGCACCCTGGAGGGGTGGGCCCGCGACTTCCTGAGGCGGGTGCGGCTGGAGGAGGCGATCCGCGCCGACCACAAGGCCGAGAAGGTGGCGGAGATCCGCATCGACAACCTCCGCGACTTCGTGTCCGCCATCGGCCGCTACGAGTCGCGCGCCTGGGCCGAGCAGCCCCTCCCCGACGAGGAGGCCGACTGGAGCCCGCCGACTCTGGCGGCGTTCCTGGAGCGGGTGTCGCTCACCGAAGACGGCGACGACTCGCGCAAGGAGAAGGAAGAGGAGGAGCCCAACCGCGTCACCCTGATGACGCTGCACGGCGCCAAGGGGCTGGAGTTCACCCACGTCTTCCTGGTGGGGCTGGAGGAGGAGATCCTCCCCCACGCGCGGAGCGTGGACGCGGTGGTGGACGAGACGGGAGGCGGGGGGCCGGACCCGATCGCCGAGGAGAGGCGACTCTTCTACGTGGGGATCACCCGCGCCCGCCACCGGCTGACCCTTTCCGGGTGCGCCACCCGCGGAGGCCGCCCCGTCAGGGACGACGAGAACGGCGGGCGTCCCCGGTCGCCGCGCGAGCCGGTGCCGCGGCAGCCCTCGCGCTTCCTCAGGGAGGTCCCCCGGGAGCTGCTGGAGATCCGCTCCCCGGGCGCGACCAGTTCGCTCTCCGAGGAGGACAGGGAGGACCTGAAGCAGAGCTTCTTCTCGCGCATGCGGGAGCTGCTGGCCGGCTCCGGGTGAGGGAGCGCAGTGCGGGAGGAGCCGGGGAGCCGGAATGGACCTTGCTCGTGGGAGGATCCACAGCGACGGAACGGCAGAGGATCACCCGATGAAGGAGGCTCCATGGACCGCAACCCCGGCAGCACCGACCCGCGGAACACCGGCGGCGAGGACAACACCCGAGCCGCCGAGCACGCCCGGAGCGCGGAGGAGAACCGCGACGCCCTGGCGGCCCAGGCCCGCCGCACCGACGCGACCGCCCCGGACTCGGTGGACCGGCCGGTCCGCGGCCTGGGGAGCGACGGCGCGTCCGAGGACACCGCCCGCGGCGAGGAGGCGATGCGCGCCGTACAGGAGGACCGCAACGCGCTGGAGGCCCAGAACCGCCGCGTGGAGGCCACCGCCCCGCCGGAGGTAGACCGCGACCTGAGGGACCGGTAGCCCCTCACCCCGGGGAACCCCTCACCCCGGCGCTTCGCGCCACCCCTCTCCCCTTGTGGGAGAGGGGATAATGCTGTTCAGCCGTTCGCGGTTCCCACAGTTCCCGGAAGCTGTACGGGGGGAGACACCGGGGCTGTTTCCGGTGTCTCCCCCCGTGACGCGGGAGACCCGCAGCAGTATCGCGGGGCTCGCGCGTCCCACGGAAGAGACCGCGTAGTTTGCGGGCTCTGGAGCGGTCCGCCTCAGAGCTTCGAAGCTAACCCTTGCCCAAGTCCGGCTCCTCCGAAGCGACCACCCGTCGCCTGCGAAAGATCCGTCGCTGCGCCGCCTGCCGCGCCACCAGGTCGGAAGGCGCATGGTGCTTCCCCAGCCGCCACACGAAGTCCATCTCGTCGTCCACCGCTGCCAGCGTGATCCGCGACTCCAGGATCAGGACCAGGCTCGCGTAGAACAGCAGCCCCGCCCCACCCAGCCCGAGCAGGATCGGGATCCACGCGTACTGCTGCCCGGTGACCCCCACCACCCCGATCGCCACGCTGGTGGCCACGAATACGCTCAGCGCCAGGTACAGCGCCGTCATGGCCCGCTGCAGCAGGCGGGACCGCCGCGTCGCGCGGGCGAGCTGGTCGAACAGCAGCGTCCGGTGCTCCTCCACCAGCTCCCGGTCCCCCTCGTCGTGCGCCACCTCCACGAACTCCTCCGCGATGCTCCGCGTCCGGTCGATCACCCGCCCCAGCCGCGACGAGGTGGCGATGATCAGCGACCCGCACGCCGAGATCAGCACCGCCGGGGTGATCATGGCGGAGAGCACCGCCAGCGCCGCCGACAGACCGTTCATCGGGTAGTTCCGTTCCGGTCAGGACGTCCCGGAGAGTCAGGCCCGCACCCCCGCCGCGCCACCCAGTGCCTCCCTCACCACCTCGTCGGCCACAGCGTACCCCCACCGGCCATCGATCCCCTGGGCCGGGATCCCCGGTCCGCTGATCAGCGCGTACTCCACCCGCCCGTTGCGCGCCTTCTTGTCGGTGCGGGTCAGGGCGATCACATCGTCCATGCTGAAGGTGACCGGGACAGAAGAAGGGAGACCGAGCCGGCCGAGGATCCGGCGCAGGCGCTCCGTGGTACCCTTCCCGGCCACCCCCATCCGCTCCCCGATCCGCGCCTCCGCCACCATCCCGATCGCCACCGCTTCCCCATGCAGCATGCGGTATCCGGAAAGCGACTCCACCGCGTGCCCCACGGTGTGGCCGAAGTTGAGGAGCTTCC
Source organism: Longimicrobiaceae bacterium (assembly GCA_036260145.1). Classification (GTDB taxonomy): domain Bacteria; phylum Gemmatimonadota; class Gemmatimonadetes; order Longimicrobiales; family Longimicrobiaceae; genus JAFAYN01. The sequence goes on from DATAAL010000220.1 coordinate 8,770, forward strand.
GGGGTCCGGCCTCCCTCTCGTCACGCGCGACGATTTCCGCCTTGATCTCCACTGAGCGCATGATGAGGCGGGAGAGTGCCTCCTCCTCCCCGGCGAGGAGGTCGTCCGCCGCTTCCTCGATCCACTCCAGATACTCCCGGTCGGCGATGGCCCCGTGCTTCACCGCCTCGGCGAGCCCGGCACGGAGGTGCTCCCGGGGGAGCGTACGGAGGAGCTCCGGATCGATCACCACCACCCGCGGCGGGTGGAAGGCGCCCACCAGGTTCTTCCCCGCGGGGGTGTCCACTCCCACCTTCCCTCCCACCGATGAGTCGATCATCGCCAGGAGCGAGGTCGGCACCTGGACGCAGGGGAGCCCGCGCATGTACGTCGCCGCCACGAAGCCGCCCAGGTCTCCCGCCACACCCCCTCCGAAAGCCACCAGCACCGAGTCGCGGCCGATCTCCGCCTCCAGCATCGCGTCGGTGATCTCCGCCCACATCTGCCGGGTCTTCTGCGCCTCCCCTGCCTGGAACGCGAAAACGTCCGTCCGGTGCCCCGCGGAGTGCAGGGTGCGGGAGAGCCGGACCGCGAACAGCGCCGCTACGTTGTTGTCCGTGACCACCGCGTACCGGTACGCCGGCGCCGTGCGGGAAAGGATCGAGGGGATGGACCCGAGTAGGCCGGGGCCGATCAGGATCTCGTACCCACCGTTCCCCGCGCTCTCCGGCGTCGCCACCCGGATCCGATGCATGCTCTTCATTCGACGATCGCCTCTCTCTGCTCCGTGCGTCGGTCCAGCCCGGCCCCGAGGACTGTCTCATCCGCCAGCCAGCGGACGAGCCCCCGCAGGTCTCCGTTCAAACGCTCCGCCTCGGCCCGCACCCGCAGCGCCGCATCTCCGCGCTCCAGGATCGCGGGGAGCCCCGCCAGCGTCTCCCCGTCCCCGAGCCGCTCCGCCGTCGGTTGCACCCGCTCCGCGAGCTGCAGGAGCGCCTCGCGCGCCGGCATCGCCCGGAACCCGCCCTCCGTCAGCTCGATCAGCTCCGCCCCCAGGCCGTCGCGCGAGGCCCGCCAGGCGTTCTCGCGCAGGATCGGACCCATCAGGGCGTCGGGGAGCTCCGGCTCCCTCAGAATCCCCACCGCCGCCGCCGCCGTGACCGCGCGCGCCAGCGCCGCCGCAACCACCGCGTCCTCCACTCGCGGAGTCACGTCTGTGACGCGGAACTCCAGCGTCGGGTACCGGTGGTGGGGACGGATGTCCCAGTACACCCTCCCCGGTGCGTCGATGCAGCCCGTCTCGGTCAGGAGCCTCACCAGCCGCTCGAACTCCGCCGTGTCCGCCAGGCGGGGGGGCGCGCCCGTCCGGGGCCAGCGCCGCCACAGGATCGAGCGGTACGAGGCGTACCCGGTGTCCTCCCCCAGGTAGAAGGGCGAACTGGCGGTCAGCGCCAGCAGATGCGGAAGGAAGAGCCGGGCCACGTTCATCACCCGGACCCGGTCGATCCGCGCCGGGACGCCCACGTGCACGTGCATCCCGAAGATGTTCTGAGTATCGGCCAGACGCCGGTACTCCTCGCGGATCCGCCGGTACACCTCCCCCGGGCTGAACTCCTGCTCCTCCCATCCGCTGAAGGGGTGCGTTCCCGCGGCCACCACCCGCAGCCCGCGCGACTCCGCCGCGACCGCGGCCTGGAAGCGGAGCCGGACCAGCTCGTCCCGGATACACGCCGACTCGGCGCACACGCGGGTCTCCACCTCCACCGTGTTCTCCTGCATCTCCGGCTTGATCTCGCCGGTCCAGTCCCAGGCAATCACGTAGCGGGCGCGGCTCTTCAGCTCCCCGGTCGCCGCGTCGACCAGCTGGTACTCCTCCTCCACTCCCAGCGTGAAGTCCTCAGGGCCCGCTTGCATGGATATCCTGGTGATTCGGGGCATGGGCGCGGTCCTGGTCCCGGACCGGTCACGGTTCCGGTGCCGGAGCGGGGAGCACCCCCCACCACTCGATCCGCTCCAGCCCCTCCCCGCGCTCAAGCAACTCCCGAGCCGTCTCGCCGCGCACGGGGTGGCGCCACTCGGGCGCCACCTCCGCCAGGGGGACCAGAACGAAGGCACGCCTGGCCATGCGGGGGTGCGGGAGCACCAGCTCCGGGGTGTCGAGGACGACCCGGCCGTAGGCCAGCAGGTCGATGTCGATCCTCCGCGGCGCGTCGCGGAACGTCCGGGTCCGGCCCATCGCCTCCTCGATACCCCGGGTGGCGCGCAGCAGGTCGAGCGGAGGGAGCTCCGTCCGGACCCGGCACACCAGGTTGAAGAAGTCCGGCTGATCACGGTAGCCCACCGGCTCCGAGCGGTACACCGCGGACACCGAGACCACCCGGACCACCCGCCGCAACCGGTCCACCGCCTCCGCGAGCCGGGCGACGGGATCGTCCAGGTTGGCACCCAGTCCGAGGAAGGCTTCCTGTTCCGGATCTCGCATCGGGTAGCGGAACGGCTCTACACCGCGGGTTCGGGCGCGCATCCCTGACGCAACTGCTGACGTTCACCCGGTCCGTCGTCGTGCTCCCCTCCCCCTGGCGGGGAGGGGCCGGGGGAGGGGGTCCTCCCGCCAGGGGAGGACCACTCCCCTGAAGGTAATTCCGTGGGGCAACAGAAGCACTAGGGCGGAGCCCCCAAAGCGACGGGGCGCCCGGCTTTCGCCGGGCG
>DATAAL010000221.1:0-14542 GCA_036260145.1 Longimicrobiaceae bacterium
GGAGCCGTGGATCGGCTCGTACAGCCCCGGCTGCACGGCCCTCCCCTCCCGCTGCGCCCCCAGCGACGCCGAGGGGAGGAGCCCCATGGAGCCCGCCAGCATGGAGGCCTCGTCGGTGAGGATGTCCCCGAACATGTTCTCGGTGACGATCACGTCGAAGTCCGCGGGGCGCCGGATCAGGAACATGGCGCAGGCGTCCACCAGCACGTGCTCCAGCGCCACGTCCGGGAACTCCTCCCGCACCACCCGCGTGGCCACGCTGCGCCAGAGGCGCGAAGTCTCCAGGACGTTGGCCTTGTCCACCGAGGTGAGCTTCCCCCGTCGCTGCCGGGCCAGCCGCGCCGCGGCGCGCACCACCCGCTCGATCTCGGCCGTGTCGTAGGCGCAGACGTCCACGGCCCGCTCGCCCCCGCCGTCCAGCGGCTCGCGGCGCTTCTCCCCGAAATAGATCCCCCCGGTCAGCTCCCGCACCACCAGCAGGTCCACCCCCGCCAGCAGCTCGGGGCGGAGGGGGGAGGCTTCGGTCATGGAGGGGCGGACGGCCACCGGCCGCAGGTTGGCGAAGAGGCCGAGCGCCCTGCGGAGCCCCAGGAGCCCCTGCTCGGGGCGCACCCTTGCCTGCGGGTTGTCCCACTTCGGCCCCCCTACCGCCCCCAGGAGCACGGCGTCGGCCTCCCGGCAGAGGGCGAGCGTCGCGTCGGGAAGGGGAGACCCGGTGGCGTCGATGGCGCACCCCCCCATCAGCGCCTCCCGCAGCTCGAAGCGGTGCCCCCGCGCCTCCGACACCGCCTGGAGGACGCGAACCCCCTCCGCCACCACCTCCGGTCCGATCCCGTCGCCGGGGAGGACCGCGATCAGTGCGTCCACGCGCCCTCCTCCGCCGCGGTGGTGACCACGCGGCCGGGGTGGCTCGCCTCGTACCCTGCGATGGCGGGCTCCTCCGCCAGCAGGAACCCGAGCTGGTCCACCCCCTGGAGGAGGCAGTGCTTCGCGAACGGGTCGATGGGGAAGGGCACCGCCTCCCCGTCCGGGAGGGTGAGGGTCTGGCCCGCCAGGTCCACCGTCACCACGGCGCCGGGGGACTCCGCGAGCGCCAGGAGTCTGCGGTGCGCCTCCGTGGATAGGGTGATGGGGAGGAGCCCGTTCTTGAGTGCGTTGTTGCGGAAGATGTCCGCGAAGTCGGTGCTCACCACCGCGCGGAAGCCGTACCCCAGGAGCGCCCACGGCGCGTGCTCGCGGGAGGAGCCGCAGCCGAAGTTGTTCCCGGCCACCAGGATCTGCGCGCCGCGCGCCTCCGGACGGTTGAGGACGAAGTCCGGGCGGGGGCTCCCGTCCTCCGCGTACCGCCAGTCGGAGAAGAGCGCCTCGCCCAGCCCCGCCTTGTCCGTCACCTTCAGGAAGCGGGCGGGGATGATCTGGTCGGTGTCGATGTTGTCGACCGGGAGCGCCACCACCGGGGAGCTGAACGTCGTGATCGGTTCCATGGATCGCTCCTCAGACGGTGGCGGGCGCAGCGACCAGCTCGCGCGCGTCGGAGATCACCCCGTTCACTGCGGTGGCGGCGGCGGTGAGCGGGCTGGCCAGGAAGGTCCGCCCGCCGCTCCCCTGCCGGCCCTCGAAGTTGCGGTTGCTGGTGCTCACCGCGTACTCGCCCGGGGCGAGCTGGTCGCCGTTCATGGCGATGCACATGGAGCACCCCGCCTCGCGCCAGTCGGCGCCGGCCTCGCGGAAGATCCGGTCCAGCCCCTCGGCCTCGGCCTGCTGCTTCACCTGCTGGGAGCCTGGCACCACCAGCATCCGCACCCCCGGCGCCACCCTCCGCCCCTCCAGCACCGCGGCGGCGGCGCGCAGGTCGGAGATGCGCGAGTTGGTGCAGCTCCCCAGGAACACCACGTCCACCTTCCTCCCCAGGAGCGACTCCCCGGGGCGAAGGTCCATGTAGCGGAGCGCCTTGTCCAGCGTGGCGCGCTCCCCGGGGTCCGACACCTCGGCCGGGTCGGGGACCCGCGCGTCGATCGGGATCCCCATCCCGGGGTTGGTCCCGTAGGTGATCATGGGGGTGAGCCGGCCGGCGTCCAGCACCACGCGCGCGTCGTAGGTGGCGCCCTCGTCGGTGGGGAGGGTGCGCCAGTCCGCGACCGCCTCTTCCCACGCGGTGCCCCGCGGGGCGTACGGCCTCCCCGCCAGGTACTCGAAGGTGGTGTCGTCCGGGGCGATCAGTCCGGCCCGCGCTCCCCCCTCGATGGACATGTTGCAGATGGTCATCCGCTCCTCCATCGAGAGGGCGCGGATCGCCTCCCCGGTGTACTCGAAGACGTACCCCGTGCCCCCACCGATCCCGATCCGGGCGATCACCGCCAGGATGATGTCCTTGGCGGTCACCCCGGGACGAAGGCGTCCGTCCACCCGGATCTCCATGGTCCGGGGGCGGGACTGCAGCAGGCACTGCGTGGCCAGCACGTGCCCCACCTCGGAGGTGCCGATCCCGAAGGCCAGCGCGCCGAAGGCGCCGTGGGTGCTGGTGTGGCTGTCCCCGCACACGATGGTCATCCCCGGCTGGGTGAGCCCCTGCTCCGGGCCGATCACGTGCACGATCCCCTGCCTCCTGTCACCCAGGGCGAAGAGGGGCACCCCGAAGTCGCGGCAGTTCGTCTCCAGCTGCGCGAGCTGCGCCGCGGCCTGCGCGTCCGAGACGGGGATCCTCCCGCCGCGCCCGCGGGGCGTCGTCGGGGTGGAGTGGTCCATGGTGGCCACGGTGCGGTCGGGACGGCGGACCCGGAGCCCCCGCTGGCGCAGCTCGGTGAAGGCCTGCGGGGAGGTGACCTCGTGCACCAGGTGGAGGTCGATGTACAGCACGGCCGGGGTCTCCGGCGTCTCCGGGCGGACCAGGTGCCGGTCCCAGATCTTCCGGAAGAGCGTCCGGGGCTGCTGGGGCGTCATCGGGTCGCTCTCCACCTCACACCCCCCACAGGTAGCTGGCCGCCTCCAGCGCCTGCGCCTCCAGGGTGCGGGCGTGGTCGGACTTGTTGAGCGCGTGGAGGTAGGCGCGCACCGCCGCGTCCACCACGTCGGTGGAGGCGCCGCGCCCGGTGAACGACTTCCCGCCGACGCGGACGTGCAGGGAGACCTCCCCCACTGCGTCCCTCCCCGGGGTGGCGGCGTGGACGGCCAGGTCCTCCAGCTCGATCTCCTCCGCCACCATGGAGTCGATGGCGGCGAACGCGGCCGCCATCGGACCGTCACCGTCGGCGCGCGCCTCGCTCTCCCGTCCGCCGATGGAGATGCGGACGCGGGCCCCGGCGCGGCGCTTCCCACACACCACCTCCAGCTCGCGCAGGTGGTAGTGCTGCGGCACGTCCTCCATGGTGCCGTGGTGGAGGATGGCGATCAGGTCCTCGTCCACCACCGTCTTCTTCCGGTCGCAGAGCAGCTTGAAGAAGCCGTACGCGCGCTCCAGCGCCTCCACGTCCAGCTCGTACCCCAGCTCCCGGTAGCGGCGCGCCAGGGCGTTGCGTCCGGAGTGCTTCCCCAGGATCAGGTGGTTGGTGGGGACCCCCACCATCTCCGGGGTCATGATCTCGTAGGTGAGCGGGTTCTTGATCACGCCGTCCTGGTGGATCCCCGCCTCGTGCGCGAAGGCGTTCCGCCCGACCACCGCCTTGTTGGGCTGCGGGTGGATCCCGGTGAGGTGGGTGAGGAGCTGGCTGGAGCGGAAGATCTCCGTGGTGTTGACCCCGGTGGTGTAGGGGAAGGAATCGGCGCGGACGCGGAGCGCCATGACGATCTCCTCCAGCGCGGCGTTCCCGGCCCGCTCCCCGATCCCGTTGATGGTGCACTCCACCTGCCGCGCTCCCGCCTCGATCGCCACCAGGGAGTTGGCCACGGCCAGCCCCAGGTCGTTGTGGCAGTGGACGCTCACCACGGTCCGGTCGATCCCCTCCACGGTGGCGAAGAGGGTGTTCAGGATCCTCCGGTATTCCTCGGGGTGGGTGTAGCCCACGGTGTCCGGGATGTTGATGGTGGTGGCGCCGGCGGCGATGGCGGCCTCCATGACCCGGCAGAGGAAGGCGATGTCGGTGCGGGTGGCGTCCTCGGCGCTGAACTCCACGTCGTCCGTGTAGCGCCGCGCCTGCTCCACCGCGGCCGCCGCCCGCTCGATGCACTCCGCGCGGGAGATGCGCAGCTTGTGGGTCAGGTGGATGTCCGAGGTGGCGATGAAGACGTGGAGGCGGGAGCGCTCGGCGTGCTTCAGGGCCTCCGCGGCGCGGTTGATGTCGGCGGGGTTGGCCCGCGCGAGCGCGGCGATCACCGGGCGCCGCACCTCTCGCGCGATGCGCTGCACCGCGCCGAAGTCGTCCGGAGAGCTGATGGGGAAGCCCGCCTCGATGACGTCCACGCCGAGCGCGTCGAGCTGGTGGGCCATCCGGAGCTTCTCCGCCGGGGTCATCGTCGCGCCCGGCGACTGCTCGCCGTCCCGTAACGTGGTGTCGAAAACCAGCACTCGCGCCATGGTTCGCCTCCTGGGGGGGACAAAAAAAACCGGGCCTTCTCTCTCCGGGGAGAGAGGGCCCGCGAGATCCGCAGTTTCAGCGTGCTAACCCGTCATGTCGCCGTCGCGCGCGCGCCCTCTCTCCCGGGCCCCATGAGGAGGCCGCGGAGTCGAATATCAAGGAGGAGGGGGAGCGTGCGATCCATGGGATGGGGAAGATGGGCGTAACGGGGTGCCCCGAACGGATATAACATCCTCGTCTCTCCGTCAAGGGGGTGCGTCCCGGCAGACCCCGGGGAGGGGTAATATTCACCGGGAACGCGACTTGCGGCTCTCGCTCCACCCGCGCCCGGTCCGGCGCGCGACCGATACGACCTGCCGCGGAGGGCACATGGAGCGCAACCAGTACGGCGAGCGGACCCCGGTCTCCCCGGGGACACCCCGGACTCGCGAGGAGGCGGACCGGCCGGACACCCCCGGGCCGCGGCGCATCGACCGTCCGGACCAGAGCGAGGTCCAGAAGGGGGAGGACGACGGAGCCCTGGGCCTCACCCGTACCGGGCAGGACGGGTAAGGGGGCGCCATGGACATCCTGACCTGGATCATCGTCGGGCTGGTGGCGGGGGTGCTCGCCTCGCTCGTCATGGGCGGCTACGGCCTGATCGCCGACATCATCATCGGGATCGTGGGGGCGTTCGTCGGCGGGTGGATCTTCCGGCAGCTCGGCGTGGAGACCCCCTTCGGAGGGCTGGCGGGCACCATCTTCACCGCGTTCATCGGCGCGGTGGTCCTCCTCTTCGTGCTCCGGCTGCTGAGGAGGTAGCCCGCGGGGTCGCTGGACGAAGTCCTGCGCCGCCTACGCGGACCCGTGCAGCAGCCGGAGCGCCGCCCGCTCCAGGACCTCCACCGCGGTGGGGAGGCAATCCTCGCAGATGTCGAAGTGAGGGGAGTGGTGGGGGTGGATCATCCCCTTCTCCTCGCTCCTCGCCCCGACGAAGAAGTAGCACCCCGGCGCCCGCAGCAGGAACTCCGCGAAGTCCTCCGCGGCCATGGTGCGCACCCCGGGATCGGTCCGCAGGCGCCCGGCGCCCACCACCTCCTCCGCCGCCCGGCGCACCTGCTCGGCCACGGAGGCGTCGTTGATGGTCGGCGGGGTGTTCTGGTCGTAGTGGAAGCGGTACTCCGCCCCCATCGCGGCGCACACCCCGGCCACCACGCGCTCGATGCGCCGCGGGAGCTCGTCGCAGAGCTCCGGGGTGAAGGCGCGCGCGGTCCCCCGCAGCACGGCGGTGTCGGCGATCACGTTGAACGCCTCCCCTGCCTGGAACGACCCCACCGAGACCACTGCCGACTCCAGCGGCGACACGTTCCGGGAGACCACGCTCTGCAGCGCCACCACCACCTGACTGGCCGCGAGCACGGCGTCCACCGTCTCGTGGGGGATGGCCCCGTGTCCCCCCCGCCCGCGGATGGTGATCTCGAGGTCCGCGGCGGAGGCCATAAGCGGCCCCGGCACCACCCCCACGACCCCGCTGGGGAGCCCCAGCCAGACGTGCAGCCCCAGAGCGAAGTCCACCCCCTCCAGCACCCCCTCCTCCACCATCCGGAGCGCTCCGCCCCCCCCCTCCTCGGCGGGCTGGAAGACGTACTTCACCGTCCCCGGCCAGCGGTCGCGCGAGGCGGCCAGCCGCTCCGCCACCGCCAGCCCTACCGCCACGTGCGCATCGTGCCCACAGGCGTGCATCACCCCCCGGTTGCGGGAGACGAAGTCGTGCCCGCACTCCTCCAGGATGGGGAGGGCGTCCATGTCGGCGCGGAGGAGGAGGGTGGGACCCTCGCCCGCGCCGCGCAGGGTGCCGACGACGCCCGTCTCCGCGATCCCGGTGCGCACCTCGTAGCCCGCGGCGCGGAGGCGGTCGGCCACGATCCCGGCGGTGCGGTGCTCCTGGAACCCCAGCTCCGGGTGGCGGTGCAGGTCGCGGCGGGTCTCGATCAGGAGTTCGATCTCGGTGGTGCTCATCGTCTACCGGTCCCGCTCCAGCATACTCCCGTCATGGATGGCGTGCTCCAGCGCCGTCTCCCGCGCGGCCTCGTTGCGCTCGCTCCGCTCGTACTCGGCGGTGATCCGCCGCATCATCTCCTCGCGGCGGTCGAAGAGGCGCCTGGGTGTGCGCGGGGCGTGGTTGTCCAGGGCGTACGCGGCCAGGATGGGAAGGGCGATGGTGGAGTCCAGGTAGCATACCACCGCGTCGGGAAGGCGGTCGGGGTCGATCTTCCCCCACGAGACGGCTTCGGCGGGAGTGGCGCCGGAGAGGCCGCCGGTATCCGGGCGCGCGTCGGTGACCTGCAGAAAGTAGTCGTGCCCGCGCTCGTCGATCCCCATCACCTCCTGGATCTGCGGCTCCGTCTGCAGGGCGAAGTTCTTGGGGCTCCCCCCGCCCAGGATCCAGATCGCTGACTTGCCGCCGCTACGCTTGGCCTCCAGCACGATGGCGGCGGTCTCGTTGACGTCGGCGTTGACGTCGAACGTCAGCCGGTTCCCCTGCAGCGCCTTGGCCGCCACGTTCATCCCGATGGAGGAGTCGCCGGGGGAGGAGGTGTAGATGGGCACCGCGTGCTCGTACGCCGCCGCCAGCAGCGACTTGCGGCCGATCCCCAGCTCCTCCTCCCGCGCCGCCACGTACCGGCCGCACAGGTAGTGGAACTCGGCGGTGGACATGGGGCGCTGGAACTCGGGCGCGGTGATGATCTGCCGGAAGAAGGCGTCGGTGTCCAGCAGCACCGAGTAATCGAAGAAGATGTCGTAGATGCGGACGACCTCCTCCTCGCGCAGCACCGTGTCGGAGATGGTGGGACTCCCCTGGCGGAGCTCCAGCCCGATCCCGAAGTGGGTGTCGTGGTACAGGTTGGCCCCGGTGGAGATGATCCAGTCCACGAACCCGGCCTCGATCAGCGGGATCACCGCGCTCATCCCCAGCCCGGCGGGCGTCAGCGCCCCGGTCATGGTGAGCCCCACGGTGACGTCGTCCTCCAGCATCTTCCGGGTGAGGAGGTGGCACGCCTCGCGGAGCCGGGCGGCGTTGTACGCCTGGAAGGTGCCGTCCACCAGCTCGGTGACCGTCATCCCGCCCGCGATGCGCCGGGGCTCGATCCGTTTCCCGCTCAGGAACTTGCTCTGTGCCATGCTCGGAACGTGTGGGTACTTGGCGAGGTCACTGGGCGCCCGACTGCGCTCCCGTGGTCGGCCCGCTCACGGTGGTGGACGAGGCGTTCTGGATGATGCGGACCACCTCCGCGGGGTCGTCGGTGATCTGGACGAGGTCCAGGTCGCGCGGCGAGATGTTCCCCGCCGCCAGGACGCTGTCCCGCAGCCAGTCCACGAAGCCCTTCCAGTACCCGCTCCCGAAGAGCACCACCGGGAAGTGGTGGATCTTCCCGGTCTGGATCAGGGTGGCGGCCTCGGTCAGCTCGTCCAGCGTCCCCATCCCACCGGGCACCATCACGAAGGCCTGCGCGTACTTCACCAGCATCACCTTGCGGACGAAAAAGTACTTGAACTCGATGGAGATGTCGACGTACGGGTTGAGGTGCTGCTCGAACGGCAGCTCGATGTTGAGCCCCACGCTGCGGCCCCCGGCCTCGTGCGCTCCCCGGTTGGCGGCCTCCATGACGCCGGGTCCGCCCCCGGTGATGACGGTGTATCCCGCCTCCGCCAGCCGGCGCCCGATCTCCCGCGCCGCCTCGTACATGGGGTGACCCTCCGGCGTGCGCGCGCTGCCGAACACGGTCACCGCGCGGCCGATGTCGATCATCCGCGCGAACCCTTCCGCGAACTCCCGGGTGATCCGGCCGATGCGGCGGATGTCCTGGACGTAGTTGGGCGTTTCCTTGAGGATCTGCTCGTCCTCGGTCTGCCCCTTCGGTGCGGCGGAGACCACCGGCACGGTTGGCCTCCTCTGCGCATCGCCTGTCCCGTATTCCATGCCACGACGAGGTTGGAGGTGGATCTCCGCACCCGGCGGGGCCCCAGCGGCCCGGTGCGGCGGTACGGCAACATAGCCATCGTGCCGTCTCCCGGGCCACACCGCAAGGGCGGCGCCGGCACGGCGAGCCCGCCGGGCTGGTGCGATTTTCGCTACCTGCCTTCGGCGGCAGCAGCGCGGCCGGGGCCCGCCTGATTCCCCGCACCCATCCACCATTCTCCCGGGGAGTGCCGCTTGAAGATCCCGGTAGCGTTCGTGGCGGACGAGGCGAACCTGTCGCAGGACGGGAAGCTCAACGTGCTCGGGATCTTCGACCGGATCGCCGCGGCCTCCTTCCCCACGGTGCACCCCAAGATGGTGTTCGTCTTCCGCGTGCACGCCGAGTTCGCGGACGCGGGGCGGAGCTTCGCCGTGCGGGTGCGGCTGATGGACGAGGACGGCGGGGCCATCTTCGAGGCCAACGGGGAGATCGTGGGCCCCACCGTGAACCCCGGGGAGTTCTCCACCGCCAACCAGGTGTTCACGCTGGTGGGGGTGCAGTTCAGCCAGCCGGGACCGTACAAGTTCGTGGTCACCGCGGACGACGTGGAGCTGCACGAGACCCCCTTCATGGTGGTGAAGCTCACCGAGCCTGCCTGAGCAGCAGGAACCAGCCGCCGCAGTTGGCGGTCGCCGTTCGGCCGTTTCGTGAGGCTCCTCGCACCCGCGGAAGAGACCCGGGGCTCTGAAGCGGTCCCGAGACGGACACAGAACCAATTGGCATGGAAGAGATCCGCATCCGGTCCAGCGCGCGCAGCGAGCTGATCGAGATCACCAACCGACTCCAGGACCTGGTGGACCGCAGCGGGATCCGCGAGGGCGTCCTGGTCGTACAGAGCCTGCACACCACCGCCGCCCTGACGGTGAACGAGAACGCCGACCCTGACGTCCCCCGCGACCTCGTCGCCAAGCTGGAGCGGTTGATCCCGCAGCGGGAGTCGTTCTACCAGCACGCCGAGGGGAACAGCGACAGCCACCTGAAGACCAGCTTCTTCGGACCGTCGCTCACGGTGCTGGTGCACGAGGGGAGGCTGGTGCTGGGGAGGTGGCAGGGGGTGTTCCTGTGCGAGTTCGACGGCCCGCGGGAGCGCAGGGTGGCGGCGCAGCTCCTCCACGCGAGGGAGGAGCGCAGCTCGGGACCGGACGGCAACCCGACCATGACGGAGAGGAGAACCGGATGATCGGTCCGGGGGGAAGCCTGGTGGCGCTCGCGAAGCTGGCGGTCCGGGGGATGCGCTCCCGCGGCGCGGCCGATCCGCTCCCCCTGGTCCCCCGCCGCCGGCTGGCGGTGGAGCGGAGGGAGGTGGTCCCCCGCGCCGACCGCCTGAGGGGGTACCTGCGCGCCACGGACGGGACGCGGATCCCCGCGCTGCAGGGGCCGGACGCCGTGGCTTCCCCCGTCTACTGCGCGACGTGGGAGACCGGGGCCACGCTGGAGCTGCTCACCCAGGTGCTGGAGGCACTCCCCGCGGGGGGGATCGTCCACCTGGAGAGCGAACTCCTCCCCCTCCGCCCCCTTCGCCCCGGGGACCACGTCCGCGCCCGGGTGGAGCTGGAGCGCACCGAGCGCACGGAGAAGGGGGTGCGCCTCCTGCTGACCACGCGGGTCTGGAGCGCGGCGGAGCAGCTCTGCTCCCAGAGCTCCGCGACGCTCCTGATCCGCTCGCGGGCGAGCGCCACGCCGCGGAGCGGGGAGGCCCGGCCGGAGCCCGCCGACGCGGAGGCGTCCGGGACAGTCCGGGAGGAGCTGGCCCGCTGGCGCCTCCCCTCGGGGGCGGGGCGGCGCTACGCCCTGGCCTCCGGCGACTACAATCCCATCCACCTGTGGGGGTGGACGGCACGTCCCTTCGGCTACCGCCGTCCGATCCTGCACGGCTTCTGCATCGAGGCGCGGGTGGCGCACGCCCTGATCGAGCATCGCTTCCGGGGGGATCCTACCGCACTCCGCCGCCTCAAGATCGCCTTCCGCGCGCCGCTCCTCCTCCCCGCGCGCGTCCGCCTCCTGGTGGGGAGCGAGGAGGGCCACGGGGTGTTCCGGGTGGCGGACGAGGAGGGGGAGAAGGTGTACGCCGAGGGGGAGTTTGTGGGAGGGTGACGGCGGTCCTCCCCGCAGGGGGCGGTAGCGCGGAGGCCCTGGCGATCTCGCCGGGGCCTCCTCCCGTTCAGGGATACAGGTGGTGGACCGACCACCCGCCGCGAGACCCCGGGTCGCGGACGTACACGTCGCGGTCGTGGAGCCGGCTCGGCCGCCCGGACCAGAACTCGATCCGGTCCGGGACCACCCGGAACCCCGACCAGAAGGGCGGCCGCGTAACCTCCCGCCCGGCGAAACGCTCCTCGGTCTCGCGGATGCGCGCGTCCAGCTCCGCGCGGGAGGGGAGGGGGGAGCTCTGCAGCGAGGACCAGGCGCCGATCTGGCTCCCGCGGGGACGGGTGGCGAAGTAGTCGTCGGCCTCCGCATCGCTTACCGCCTCGGCCCGTCCCTCGATGCGCACCTGCGCCTCCAGCGGCTGCCAGTGGAAGCATAGGGCGACCCAGGGGTTCCCGCCGATCTCCCGGGCCTTGCGGCTCTGCAGGTTGGTGTAGAAGACGAAGCCGTGCTCGTCGAAGCCCTTGAGGAGCACCATCCGGGTGGAGGGGCGCCCCTCCGGCCCTACGGTGGTGAGGGCCAGGGCCGTGGGCTCGGGGAGGTCGGTGCGTCGCGCGCGCTCCAGCAGCGCACCGAAGCGGACGAACGGGTCGGGAGGTGCCGTGGGGGAGGAGGTCTCGGGCATGATTCCGGTATTCGTCAGGTCGCCTGGCCCCCGGCGCCCGCCAGGAGGGCGCAGGCGGCGTCCAGGTCCACGTTTCCCCCGCTGAGGATGACGCCGACCCGCTTCCCCGCGACCTCCGGGAGCCCCGCCAGGAGCGGGGCCAGGGACACGGCCCCGGAGGGCTCCACCACCAGCTTCATCCGGGTCCAGAGGAAGCGCATGGACTCCACGATCTCCGCCTCCGATACGGTGCGCATCTCGTCCACATTCGCGCGCACCAGGGGGAAGGTGACGGCGCCGAGGGAGGGGGTGCGAAGCCCGTCGGCGACGGTGGGTGGGTTGTGGACCCGGTGCAGCTCCCCGGTGCGGAAGGAGCGGGTGGCGTCGTCCGCCAGCTCCGGCTCCACCCCCACCACCCGGCACCCCGGGGCGGCGCCCCGCGCTGCCAGCGCGGTCCCGCTCAGCAGCCCGCCCCCGCCGCAGGGGGCGAGGAGGTAGTCGAGCGGTCCCGTCTCTTCCAGCAACTCCAGCGCCGCCGTCCCCTGCCCGGCCACCACGTCGGGGTGGTCGTAGGGGGGGATCAGCGTCATCCCGCGCTCGTCGCGCAGCCGTGCGGCGATCTCCTCGCGCGATTGGCGTGTCGGATCGTACAGGATCACCTCCGCCCCGTAGCCGCGGGTGGCCGCCACCTTGGAGGCGGGGGCGTTCTCCGGCATCACCACCACGGTGCGGACCCCCAGCAGGCGGCCGCTCAACGCCACCGCCTGGGCGTGGTTCCCGGAGGAGAAGGTCAGCACCCCGGCGCGCCGCTCCCCGTCGTCCAGCTTCGACAGGGCGTTGTACGCTCCCCGGAATTTGAAGGCGCCCATCCGCTGCAGGTTCTCGCACTTCACGAAGACCCGTGTCCCGGCACGCTCGTCCAGGGTGCGCGAGGTGAGCACCGGGGTGCGGTGCGCCACGCCCCGGAGCCGCTCCGCCGCCTCGCGGACGGAGTCGAAGGTCGGGAGCCGGGTGTTGGGTCGGAGGGTGCTCTCAGTGGTTGTCGACATGGAGCCAGTCCAGGGGTGTGTCGGGTGCGGTCTCCTCCCCGGGGACGGACGCGGATCCGTCGCTCTCCGTCTCCGGCGGGTACACGATAATGAAGCTCTGCGGCACCCGCGTCGCGAGCTGCGCGGGAAGGCGCTCCAGCTGCGTGCTCCAGGCGAGGGTCCCCCGGCGGGCGCTGAGCACCGCCACCAGGTCGTCCGGGCCGAGGCGCGACTCCAGCTCAGGGCGCAGCGCCTCCCAGTCGGGGATCCGCTCCCAGGTGGTGGGGAGCTGCGGACCGGCTGCCGAGTACGCCTCGCGGAGCCGTTCCGGGTCTCCCCGGACCACCAGCGCCAGCACCGGGGCCCCCACACCGGCCGCCACTGACTTCACGGCGCGGAGCGCCTCCAGGAAACCGGGGTGCCGCTCGATGGCCGGGGGAAGGACCAGGACCACGCGCCGGGTGGTGTTCAGCGGGTATCCCAGCCGGGCGACCAGCACCAGCCGGCGCGTCCCCTCCAGGAGCTGGTCGAGCACCGTCCCGAAGATCCGCCGCGTCCCGGATCGCCGCCCGTCCCACCCGAGGACGATGATCGAGCTGCGCGTCTCCGCCGCCCCGCGCGCGATCCCCGCCGCGACGTTGGCGTCCACGCGCGTCAGCGGGATGGTGGGGACGTCGGCCCCCGCCGCGTACAACACCGCGTGTCTCAGGGTCCGCTCCGCCTCCGCTACCCCGGCCTCGGTCCCGTCCCCGTCGCCCGGGACCACCATCAGCGGGTGGAGCGGCTCCCGCGTCCCCCGGCCGCGAAGGATGAAGGCCAGGTCGAGCAGGGTGTCTGCCGTCGCGGGGTTGGCCAGGGGGATCAGGATCCGCCGCGGGGCTCCGGCGGGGTCGTACGGCCGCTGCTCCTCCTGCAGCGCCACCTCGCGCCCGAAGCGCTCCGTGGCCCAGGGCCCTACCAGGCAGGTGACCAGGATCATCAGCACCACCCCGTTCACCTCGGCCTGGTCCAGGAGCCCCACTTCGAACCCCACCAGGACGATTGCCAGCGTCCCCGCCGCGTGGGGGACGGTGAGGCCGAACACCACCCACCCCTCGTCACGGGTGTACCCGAACAGCTTCCCCGCCATCCAGGAGGCGAGCCCCTTGCCGAGCGTCACGCCGAGGGCCAGCGCCACGGATACCCCCCAGGCACGCGGCGTGTTCAGCGCCCCTACGTCCACCAGCATCCCCACGGACAGGAGGAAGAAGGGGATGAAGAGGGCGTTCCCCACGAAGTGGATCCGGTTCATCAGCGGGCCGTGCTCCGGGATCAGCCGGTTCAGCGCCAGCCCCGCCAGGAGCGCCCCGATGATCGGCTCCACCCCCGCCGCGTGCGCCAGGTACGCCACGGTGAAGAGGGAGGCCATGACGAAGACGAACTCCGTGCCCCCTTCGTTCCCCACGTTGCGGAAGAACCAGCGCCCCACCCGCGGGAGCCCCCAGAGCACCACGCCCACGTAGAGGGCGAAGGGGAGCACCAGCCCCGCCCAGAACTCCGCTCCCAGGCTCCCCCCGGTGGCGTTGGCGACCCCGGCCAGGAGGACGAGCGCCAGGATCTCGGTGAGGATCGTCCCGCCGAGCGTGGTGGTGACCGCCGCGTTCTTCACGATCCCCAGCCGGCTGGCGATGGGGTACCCCAGAAGGGTGTGCGACGAGAAGGCGGAGGCGAGGAGGAGGGAGGAGAGGACGGAGTACCCCAGGGCCATTCCCAGCCCGAGCCCAAGCAGGGCAGGGATCAGGAAGGAGAGGGTCCCGAAGATGATGCTGCGGTTCCGGTAGCGGTTGAACTCGTTCAGGTCGAGCTCCAGCCCCACCATCAGCATCAGGTACAGCAGCCCCACCGTCCCCAGGAGGACGATGGTGGCATCGCGTGCCAGGAGCCCGGCCCCGTTGGGACCGACGGCGGCGCCCGTCACGATCAGTCCGATGATCCCCGGGACCCGGATCCGCTCGAAGAGGAGCGGGACCACCAGGAAGACCGCCGTCGCCAGCGCGACGATCAGTACCGGATCGGTGATCGGTAGGGAGACTGCGGAGGCAGACAGCACAGACAGCATCGGCACTTCGTCTCGGCGAGGGAGGGGCGGGGGGCGCGCACGCCCCCGTTCTGTCCGCGCCGGGGGTCAGTACTTCGGGATCGAGGGATCGACGTCGTCGGACCACCCCAGAATGCCACCCTTGAGGTTCCAGAGTCGCTCGTAGCCCTGCT
>DATAAL010000222.1:0-2431 GCA_036260145.1 Longimicrobiaceae bacterium
GCTGCCGATGTTCGCCGTCAGGGTGTTCGTCCCAGCGGTGGTGCCGAGCGTCCAGCTCCCCACCGTCGCGATCCCGGCGTCGTCGGTGGTCCGGATGGAGTCGGTGACGCTGCCGCCGCCGGAGGCCACGCGGAAGGTCACCGTGGCGTTGGCGACCGGGTTGTTGCCGGAGTCGGTCACGCGGACCGAGGGCGCCGTCGCGACCGCCGTGCCCACGGTGGCCGACTGGTTGTTCCCTGCCACGATGGTGACCGTCGTCGGCGCGGACGAGCGGCCGGTGGCGGTGAAGGTGACCGAGCCCAGGCCCGGCGCGGAGGCGGTGACGCGGTTGGTCCCCGGCTGCGGCCCCAGGGTGAAGACGGCCGCGACCTCCCCCGTGCTGTCGGTGGCTTCGGCCAGGGGGCGGATGCTCCCGCCGCCCTCGATGACGGTCCAGGTGACGCGGATGTTCCGGATGCCCCGGCCGGTCGCGTTGACTGCGCGTACGCGGAGGAAGTCCGGGGGCGGATTCCCGACTACGCCGACCTGCCCGTCGCCTCCGGCGATCACCAGCCCGGTGGCGGTCACGACGGGCTTGCCGACGGGATATTGCGAGACGTCCTTACCCACGACGAAGGCCAGGATGATCAGCGCGTCCAGCGCCGTCACCTGGCCGTTGTCGTCGGCGTCCCCGTTCGGGGAGATGGTATATCCTGGGGGAAGGCTCTTCCCCACCACGTGCGACAGGACGGCCAGACCGTCCATCGCGGTGATGGAGCCATCGCCGTTCACGTCGCCCCGCAGCACCACGGTGCTGTCGGACTGAGCGGCGGCGGGGGTGGCTGCCGGGCCGGCGAGGAAGGTGAAGAGACCCAGCAGGCCAAGCAGGGCGAGCCTGGAGATGCACCGCATGATGAGCTCCCGAAACGGGCGATTGGAGAAACCGAAAAGCCAGGAGGGACTACGGGGTTTCCGCAGCCCCGCCGATCTGGTAGTCGAACCTGGGTCGAGACTACTTCAACGGGGTGCGGGAGAAGAGGGGCTGGTCCCGGACCACCAGACGGGACGAGAGGCTACGGAAGTCGGAGGAGCCCACTACCTCCTCGATCTTCACCCCGAAGTCGGCTGCCCCGATCGCTCCCCTGGTATCGAAGTGGAGCACCAGCACGGGCCGGTCACCAACCCCCTCCAGCGCCGCGCCCGCAAAACGGATCTTCCCGGGGGCGGTTTCGTTCCAGGCACCCGCGATTCCTCGTGGCAGCTCCGCGCTCCTGAGCGTCAGCGAGCGCACATTGTAAGTGAACTCGCCCTGATAGCTGGCGATGCCGGACTCCACCTGGACCCGCCGCAGATGCAGCTGAACGTCGGCGGTGTTCCCCGACCCGCCGGCCAGGACCACCACCGGGTGGATTCCCGGCCCCAGCTCCCGGTGGGCGTCCATCGCCTGCGACTCCACCGCGGTCCCGAACCCGCCTAGCATGCCGACGCCGAGCGCCAGGGTGAACAGCAGGCTGCGACTTCTCAGAGTGTTCCTGCGCATAGCGCCTTCTTCCTTCAGCGGAACGTGTAACCCGAGCGGCGGGACCTCACACAGGTTCGGGTTGCATTCCGGGAGTGTCTGGCGGAGCGCTTGGCGACCCATGCGCCCCGCGACAGCGGCATCTGGTTGCGCCTGGAGCTGCCGCTCGCCAGGCGACCCGGAGACAAACGCAATTCACACCGGTACCACTCCCCTTCCGCGACGACAGGGAAGGACCGCGGAGAGGCGGCTTCCGGATCGCGAGGTGGAGGGGGGAGGCTCACGGGGTCCTTGTTCCGGAGGAGCGAGGGCGACGGAATGGAGCCGAGGCCCAGGAGATGGCTGCCGGCGGCTGTGTCGGCGGGATGATGCGCCCACCCTGGGAGGAGCGGTGGACGGAACATCAGACCATATAATTTGTGTCGGTCGGGGGAATCCTGTCAACTCTCCTCCGCGCGAAGATGCGAACGCGCACTCCGGGCGAATACCGCCCGGTCTCCGACGCTCTACTCACCTAACCCCGTACCACATCTCAGCTTGCGCCCGTGCAGATAACCATCCGTAGTCCCCTGGCGCGACCCTCCCTTCCCTGCAGCCGGTCCCTGGGGGTCACTTGACGCCTCCTTTCTCTCCAGGTAACCTATCCTGTCCTTAAGCATGCGGACGAGGCCCATCTCCCGGATGTTTCCGTCGTACTTTCCCGCGACTGGCGGACGCATGACTTCCCTCCAGTAGTCTTCGACACGACCGATGATGGTGGAACCGAGCATCTCTACTCAGCCTGCGGTCGCCGCGGTGGGCGCACCCGGAGAGGCACAGTCTTCGTCCGTACCGCTCTCTCTCGCGGGAGTGTACACCGGTACCTGCGTCCACCAGCTCTTCGAGGCACAGGTGGAGCGCACCCCGGATGCAACCGCGCTGGTGCACGGTACC
>DATAAL010000223.1:0-5056 GCA_036260145.1 Longimicrobiaceae bacterium
CCCCCGCACCGTTCCTGCGGGAAGCGTGTGCCTGCCCCGGCGCCTGTCACGGCGACCGGGGCGGAGGCGCTCCCGTACCTGCAACACCCGAGAGTGAGGACGGGGAACGATGGGCATGGAAGAGGAGGGCGGCACCGCCACGTTCACGGCGCCCCCGGATCACATGGCCGGTCATGACGCTCGTCGATCCTGACGGGGAGCAGATCCGGGAGATGGTCGCCCCCGTCCTGGGCGGCGCGGCCATCCGTGAGGTCGCGCGCGTGGACGGGGGGCTCGTCAACGCGGTGTACCGGGTCACGCCCGACACCGGCGACGTGGTCCTGGCTCTGCGCGTCGCCGCGCCCGGCGCCGCCGGGCTCGAAGCGGAACGGCGGCTCCTGGCCCGCCTGGCACCGGTCCTTCCCGTTCCGGAGGTGCTCTGGGCGGATGTCACCGGGGAGTGCTGCGGCCATCCTTACCTGGTATACCGCTGGATCGAGGGCGTCACCCTCAACGCCTGTCGCCGGAGTGCCCCGCCCGCCGAGTTCCTCTCCCTGGCCGAGCCGCTGGGCGGCCTGCTCGCGCGGGTCGCGGGGGTCCGGGATCCGGAGGGCATCCCCGGGGAGGGCATCCCTCGCGGCGGGGTCGGGCTGCGGGAGGCCGGAGCGGAGATCGTGCGCGCCCGGTCCAGCCTTCGCACGGGCGCGGCGCGGGCCCGTCTCGGGGAGGCGATCGCGGACCGGTTCGAGGCGCTCCTCGACCGGTACGAGGGGGTACTGTGCTCCCTCGATGCCACGAGGGGGCTCGTGCACGGCGACCTCGGCGGGCGCAACGTCCTCGTGGCTCCGGCGGGTCACGGGGCCTGGAGAGTCAGCGGACTGCTCGACTGGGAGTCGGCTACCGTGGGTGGCGCGCTCTGGGACGTCGGGAGCCTCTTCCGCTACAGCCGCCGCTACGCCCCCACGTTCCTCGCGCAGTTCGCGCGCGGCTACCGCGCGGCCGGCGGGGAGCTGCCGGGTGACTGGTGGCTCATCGCGCGGCTGCTCGACGCGACCCGGGTCGTCTCCATCCTCGATGAGCCGCGGCCCCTCCCGGGGGTCTTCGCCGAGTGCCGGGAGCTGATCGACGCGCTGCTCGTCGACTACGCCACGCTCGTGACCTGACGGGGCTGGCCGCTGCAGGAACCGCTCCCCACCCCCCCACCAAGGACCCCCACCCGCGTACCATACGCCCCAGGTGTGGGGCACGGATGCCCCAAGCGGGACCATACGTCCCTTCCCCCTCCGCGGATCTGCGCAGGTAAGTCAAAATCACGGAACAACTTGGCTGTCGGGCTGGAAATGTTGTGCAATGGCGTGGGGAATGCAATCTCCGCCGCAATGACGGTTCAACCGGTATTCCGATGAACGGCGCGCCACGATCCTGCTCCTGGTTCCTCGCTCACCACGTGGTACCACCTCCATAGCGCGGTGCCCGCGGCTCGTGCACGTGGAGACAGGGCGCTGAAACAGGTGCAAACGTAAGGAGGCCCGCATGACAAAGAGGCAGATTCTCTGGATGGTGGTCCTGCTGGGGGGCATCGTTCTCCAGGGGTGTGGAGGCGACGATCCGGGGGGTGCGTACCCGCAGGCTTCCGGCGGCTTCTATGAGTCCGGGGCTCCGGCGGCGAGCCATGACCCGCAGGTGGATCTCTACCGGCAGCTCGCGGAGCAGCAGGCCGACGCCGAGTACCGGGCTCGCATGCAGCAGCTCGAGCGGGAACGACGGGAGTGGGAGCGTCAGAAGAACGACGCCTGGGCCAAGACCTTCACCAACCCGTACGACGATCCGTGAGTCGCCGCCAGCCGGGCGGCCGGGCTCCCCGCCCGCTCCTTCGATTCTACGGCACACTCATGAGCAACGAGTGGCCTGGATCTGCCGGATCCAGCCACTCGTGTGCCCCGGTCTTTGGCGGCCGGCGCACGCCCGCGACGTCCCCGGTGCCTGCCGCGGTGCCCACCCCCTACTCCACCCGCTCCAGCAGCGCCACCGGGAAGTCCGCGAACAGCTCGTCCACGGCGAGCGCCGCCCCCGGCCTCCGCGCCTCCACCTCCGCGCCGGTGAGCACGTTCCGCCAGCGTCCTTTCAGCACCCCGTTCCCCCCCTCGATCCAGGTGTCCGCCCACGACTCCCGCGTGGGGAACGCGAACCCGCTCTCCCGCGTCAGCGTGGCCACCAGCCGGGGGACGGCCGCCACCACCGCGGCATCCTCGCTCCGCCGCGCGAAGGCCAGCACGTGCTCCTCCCGTACCCCGGCGGGGCTCAGCGGGACGTAGGCTCCGTCCCGGAACAGCTCGGGGAGGGCGGCGCGCAGCGTCAGCACGCGGTGCGTCAGGTACAGCTTGATCCGCCCGTCCTCCCACCTCTCCACCAGCTCACGCGCCAGCTCTCGCGGGTCGCCGTTCTCCAGCCGCTCCCGCAGCTCCCGCAGCATCCGCCGGCGCAGCGCGAAGTCCACCGGGCGGCGGTTGTCCGGGTCCACCAGGGAGAAGTCCCAGATCTCCTGGCCCTGGTAGGTGTCCGGCACCCCGGGGGACACCAGCTTCAGCAGCGTCTGCGACAGCGAGTTCAGCATCCCCATCCGCGCTACCCCGGGCTGCAGGCGGAGCAGGTCGTCCACGAAAGGGTTCCCCGCACGCTCCGCGGGGGCGGGGGGAGCGCTCCGGTCCAGGATCGCCGCCACGAAGCCGCGCAGCCCGGTGTCGTACTCCTCACTGGGGTTGATCCAGCTCGTGTTCCGCTTCGCCTCGCGCGTGGCCTTCTCCATGTACGCCTGGACCCGCCCCACGAAGTCCTGATGCGCCTGATCCTCCATCTCCTCCAGCGGCCAGGCGCCCACCAGCGTCTGGTACAGGAGGTACTCGTCGTTGGCGTCCGGGACGGGGTGCCCGTCCTCGTCCTCGTCCTTCGCGGCGCGGTTCAGCTCCGCCCAGCGCGCCACGTGCTCCGCCCACAGGTCGGGGATCTCGGAGAGCACGTTGATCCGGGCGCGCACGTCCTCGCTCCGCTTGGTATCGTGGGTGGAGAGGGCGCACATGGCGTGCGGCCAGTGCTCGGCGCGCTGCTGGTTGAAGCGGTGGAACTCCTCCGGGGTGACGCCGAAGCGCTCGGGCTCTCCCCCCACCTCGTTCAGCGAGACCAGCCGGTTGAAGAGGTAGAACGCGGTATCCTCCACCCCCTTGGCCATCACCGGCCCGGTGAGCTGCTGGAACTTCATCACGAAGCGGGCGTGCTCCTCGCGCGACTCGTCGCTCAGCGATTCGGGCCAGCGCAGCAGGAGGATGTCGCGCACGTAGTCGAAGAGCGAGGCGCTCACCGACGGGTTGCGGCGCCTGGCGCGGCGGATGGCCTGCTCCACGTACCCCCGGTCGCGTTCGGCCACCTCCCCGGTGTAGGCGTCCACGTAGGTCCGGTACACGGGGAAGCACGCCACCGTCTCGCGCAGCGCGTCGCGGAGGCTCCCCCAGGTGAAGTCGCGCGAGCAGCGGCTCTGCTCCGACATCCGGCTCAGCATGTTGGTCAGCACCGTCAGCTCGCTGACCAGCGCCTCCCGCAGGATCAGTCCCTTCCTGCGGTACACCAGGTCCGGGAAGCGCTCCGTCTCCCCGGTGAACTCGCGGTACACATCGTCCATGCGCGCCTCGTTGTCGCGCGCCACGAAGACCCCGTTCGTCCGGTTCAGGAACTCGTAGCCTACCGTCCCGGCCACCGGCCAGTCCGGGGGAAGCGTCTCCTCCCCGGTGAGGATCTTCTCCACCAGCAGGTAGAACGGCGCCTCCGCCTCCAGCCCCGCCGCCCCGCGCTGCAGGTCGCGCAGGTAGTCCCGGGGATGGAAGAGGCCGTCGGGGTGGTCGATCCGCAGCCCCGTGACCTTTCCCTCGCGCACCAGGTGGAGGATCAGGCGGTGCGTCACCTGGAACACCTCCGGCAGCTCCACCCGGACCCCCGCCAGGTCATTGACGTCGAAGAACCTCCGGTAGTTGATCTCCTCTGCCGCCACCCGCCAGTGCGCCAGCCGGTACGCCTGGTCGGCGAGGAGCGCGTCCAGCCGGTCGAAGGAGGAGGAGTCCCCCGGTTCGCCGTTGAAGCGCTCCACCGCGACATCGATCGCCCGCCGCACCGCGCCGGATTCCGGGTCGTCGTAGAGCGCCTGCAGCCGCCGCCGCGAGACGATCCGCTCCCGCCGCCGCTCCGCGATGCTCGCCGCGTCCGTGCTCTTTCGCGGGGGGAGGTGCTCCAGCGCGGTGACGATGCTCTCCAGCTCCATCCGGTCGGGGTGCTCCTCGTCCAGCTCCAGCTCCTCCAGTGCCTGGCGGAGCACCACCGAGGACGACCCCGGCGCCACCGGGAAGCGGTTCTCGAAGTACTCCACCCGGAATCGCCCGCTCTCGTACACCAGCTTCAGATCCCCGCTCTCCAGCACCTGGCCGAACTGGTCCCCCAGCACCGGGAGGAGGACCTTCCCCTCCATCTCCGGCTTGAGCGGGTTCCACTGGATGTCGAAGTAGCGCGCGAAGGGGGAGCTGGGCCCGTTCTCCAGCACGTTGAGCCACCACGGGTTGGCCCCCCCCGCGATCCCCATGTGGTTGGGGACGATGTCCAGCAGGTGCCCCATCCCGTGCTCGCGGAGGAGCGCCGTCATCCGCGCGTGCTCCTCCTCCGTCCCGATCTCCGGGTTGAGGGCGTTGTGGTTGGAGATGTCGTACCCGTGCATGCTCCCCGGCCGCGCCTGGAGGTAGGGGGAGGCGTACAGGTCCGAGACCCCCAGCTCGGCCAGGTAGGGGACCAGCTCCGCTCCGTCGCGGAAGGTGAAGCCGTGGTTGAACTGGATCCGGTAGGTGGACCCGGGGATGCGGCCGATGCTCACCTGGGAGCAGCTCTGGGGACGATCGGGCACGTGAGCTCTGCGTGGGTCGGTGGACGGATCTCCCCGCGTCGGGCGGGGGGCCGCGCCGACACAGCAAGAAGCGGGCACGGCCCCGCCGGGAACAGTTGCCGGTGCGTGCCTCGGTTGCGCCCGCGGGCGCCCGCGGCGCAC
>DATAAL010000224.1:0-2593 GCA_036260145.1 Longimicrobiaceae bacterium
GTCGGCAGCCACCGCACCCGGTCCCCGGTGCGGTAGAGCCGCGCGCCGGGCACGGCGGAGAACGGGTCGGGGACGAAGCGCTCCGCCGTCAGCTCCGCCCGCCCCTGGTACCCCCGCGCCACCTGCACCCCCCCGATGTACACCTCGCCCACCACTCCCACCGGCACCGGCTCCCCCGCCCGATCCAGCACGTAGATCCGCGTGTTCGCCATCGGCCGCCCGATCGGGATGCTCCCCCCTCCGCCCTCCGGCGCGCAGCTCCACGCCGTCACGTCCACCGCCGCTTCCGTCGGTCCGTACACGTTGTACAGCTGCACCTGCGGCAGCCGCGCGTGGAAGCGCCGCACCAGCTCCCCCGGCAGCGCCTCGCCGCCGCAGACGACCCGCCGCAGTCCCGTGCAGCTCCCCAGCTCCGGCTCGTCCACCAGCGCCTGGAGCATCGTGGGAACGAAATGCAGCGTGCTGATCCGCTCGCGCCGGATCGTCTCCACCAGGCAGGCGGGGTCCCGGTGCTCCCCGGGGCGCGCCATCACCAGGCGCGCTCCCACCAGCAGCGGCGGGATCAGCTCGCGCAGCGAGGCGTCGAAGCTGTACGGCGTCTTCTGCAGCACCGCGTCGGACGCGTCGAGCGGCCAGGCCTCCTGCATCCAGGTGAGCACGTTGACCACGCTACGGTGCGCCACCATCACCCCCTTGGGTCGCCCCGTCGAGCCCGAGGTGTAGATCACGTACGCCAGGTGATCCGGTGTCAGGCCCGCGTGTGCAGGGTTGGTCGCCGGCCGGTCGGACCAGGTGGAGGCGTCCCGGTCCAGCGCCAGGACCGGGACCTCCACCCCGCCCAGCCGCTCCGCACCCGCCCCACAGATCAGCAGCACCGCAGGCCCGCTGTCGGCCAGGGTGTAGCTCAGCCGCTCCTCGGGGTAGTCCGGGTCCAGCGGCA
This sequence comes from Longimicrobiaceae bacterium, assembly GCA_036260145.1. GTDB lineage: Bacteria > Gemmatimonadota > Gemmatimonadetes > Longimicrobiales > Longimicrobiaceae > JAFAYN01. The sequence goes on from DATAAL010000224.1 coordinate 941, forward strand.
CGTAGGCCCCGCCCGCCTTGAGCACCGCCAGCAGTCCCACCATCATCTCCAGGCCGCGCTCCACGCACACCCCCACCCGCACGTCCGGGCCTACCCCGCGCGCCCTCAGGTGGTGCGCCAGCCGGTTCGCCTGCGCGTTCAGCTCCGCGTAGGTGAGCACCCGGTCCTCGAAGACCACCGCCGCCGCGCCCGGGGTGCGCTCGACCTGCGCCTCGAACAGCTCGTGCAGGCACGACCCCTCCGGGTACGCCGCCTCCGTCCGGTTCCACTCCTCCACCACCCGGCGCCGCTCCGCATCGGGGACCACCTCCACGCACCCGACCGCCCGGTCCGGGGCCTCCTCCAGCGCCTCCACCAGTCCTTCCAGGGCGCGGTGCATCAGCGCGCAGACGCGCTCCGGACCGACGGAAGCCGGGGCGAAGGCCTTGAGCGAGAGCCCTTCGCCGAGGTCATCCACCGAGAGCGTGACGGGGTAGTTCGTCCGCTCGTCGGAGTGGACGCGCTGCAGCCCTCCGCGGGACCCGCGCGCACCCTCCTTCCGCCCTGCCGCCACGCTGTGCCGGTAGTTCAGGAGCGCCGTGAAGAGCGGCGCCGGTGCCTGCACGGCGCTGCACCGCTGCGCCAGGGCCAGCGAGGCGTGCTCGTGCCGGAGAAGCTGCGCTAGCTGCGCGTGCGCTCCCCGGACCGTCGCCTCGGCACCCTCCGATCCCATGCGCACCCGGACCGGGAGCGTGTTGATGAAGGGGCCGAGCACCCGGTCCGAGCCCCTGCCCCCCTGCATCCGGCCGAACAGGACCGTCCCGAAGACCACGTCGTCCCGTCCCGACACACTCCCCAGGACCCGGGCCCACGCCACGTGGACGAGGCTCGCCGCGCTCACCCCCAGCCTGCGGGCCCGCTCGCGCAGGCGGCCCGCCAGCGCCGCGTCCACCGCCAGCCGGGCGTGCTCCGTCCCCGATCCGTCGCCCCAGGCGTCCAGCAGCCCGAACGGGGCGGTCGGCTCGTCCACGTCCCCCAGCAGCTCGCGGAAGAACGCCTCGTGCCCCGCGCGGCCGACGCCCAGCCGCGCCTGCGCCACGTAGTTGCGGAAGGGGAGCGGCGCCGGGAGCTCGTGGGCGCGTCCCTGCAGGTGCGCCTCCACCTCCCCGTGCAGCACTTCGAGCGTGGTGTGGTCGTTGATCATGTGGTGGAGCAGGAGGAGCAGCAGCCACCGGTCGCCCTCGCGCGCGACGTGCACCCGCATCAGCGGCGCCCGCCGCAGGTCGAGCCGGTGCCGCCTGGCGTCGAAGCGCGCCCACAGCTGCTTCGCCACGTCTCCCCCGGCCGGGTTCAGCTCCACCTCGGCCACCTCCAGCCGCGCCTCGCGCCACACCACCTGCACCGGGGCCGGGAGCCCCTCCCAGACCACCGAGGTGCGCAGGATGTCGTGCCGGTCGATCACCGCCTGAAGCGCGGCCACCCACGCGTCCAGGCGCTCGCGGGCATCGAAGCCGAAGAGCCCGGACATGAGGTACGGATCGCCCTCCGCCGCGGTGAGGTGGTGGACGAGGATCCCCTCCTGCAGCGGGGCGAGCGGGTAGACGTCCTGCACGTTCGCGGCGCCGCCCGGCACCGAGGCCGCGATGCGCTCCAGCTCCTCGCGGCTCAGCTCGA
>DATAAL010000225.1:0-5449 GCA_036260145.1 Longimicrobiaceae bacterium
TTCACCCCCCTGAACCTCCCCGGGTCCACGTCGTAGCCCGGGAAGACCCGCTCCAGCTCCCGCGCTCCCCGGTGGCGGGCGGCCACCTCCGCGAACACGTCGCGGAAGTCGGTGGTCACCGCCAGGTCCCGCCCCTCGTACAGCGTCTCGCGCTCCAGGCCCGGCCAGTCGCCGTAGACCTTCCCGCCGCGCGTCTCGCCGCCGAGCACCAGCATGCAGTTGGCGTGGCCTTGGTCGGTGCCGCCGCTTCCGTTCTCGGCCACGGTGCGCCCGAACTCGGACATGGTGAGGATCACCACGTCCTCCATCCGCTCCCCCAGGTCGTCGTGCAGCGCGCGCAGCCCCTGCCCCAGCTCCCCCAGCCGCCGCGCCAGCTGCCCGTTGGCGCCGCCCTGCGCGAAGTGCGTGTCCCACCCGCCGATGTCCGCGAAGGCGATCTCCACCCCCACGTCGGCCTTGACGAGCTGCGCGATCTGCCGTAGCGCCCGCCCGAACTCTCCCGCCGGGTACTCCACCCCGTCGCGGGGGCGGTAGCGCGCAGGATCCGCGCGGCGCAGGATCGCCGCCGCCTCCAGCCCCCCGTCCGCCGCCCCGGATACCGCGTCCCCGCCCTCCGTCCGGTACAGCCGGGCGAAGGTGTCGGAGAGCGACGGGTCCCGGCCACCCGCCACCCCGAAACGCTCCAGGTCGGGGATCGCCAGCGCCCCGTGGCGCCCGCGCAGCGACAGCGGGAGCTCCGCCCCGATCGCCACCCCGCGCAGCGCGGTCGCGCCCGAGGCCAGCCCCGCCTGCCCCGCCGCGTGGTCCGCGGCGTGGGCGGCCGGGTCGGCCGGCGTGCGCCCGCGGCACTCCGCGCACGCGGTCTCCACCAGCACCCGGTTGAGCCAGCCGTCGCGGACACTATTCCCGGTCGCCGCGCGCTCCATGAGATCCTGCGCCTCGAAGTGCGAGCGGGTGGGGTGCGGCGACCCCGCGGCGTGCACCACCGCCAGCTCCCCCCGTCCGTACAGCTCGTGCAGCGGGCGGAGCGCGGGGTGCAGCCCGAAGAAGCCGTCCATCTCCAGGGCGCCGCCCTCCCGCCCCCGCGCCGGGCGGGGGATGGCGATGGAGCGTCGCCCCGCGTAGTACCCCGGGTCGCCGAAGGGGACCACCACGCTGAGCCCGTCCACGGCCCCGCGCTGGAAGATGCAGATCAGCGTCCTGCGTCGAGCGGCGGCGCGGGTCTCCGCCAGGAGCGAGCGGGTCAGGAAGTCGGGCGGGAGCCCCAGTGCCAGAAGCGCCATAGCCCCGCGCTTCACGAAGACGCGGCGGTGGATCGGGTTCATCGGCAGCTCTCGCATTCGCGCAACCCTGAGTCAGGGCGGAGGGGGTCAGCGTCTCTGGAAGTCGGGTGAGCCCACCAGCAGGCCGAGGGCGCGCCTGGCGCGGACCTCCCCTTGCGACGCGGCCTGTCCCGCCAGATCGGCGCGGATCGTCTCCAGCAGCCGCTCGCCGCGCATCCCGGGGAGGACCCGGTGGGCGAGCGTAGCGACCTCCTCCTCCTCCAGCAGCGCCGGGTCGACCCGTACCCCGTCGATCCGTCCCGCCGCCAGCGCCAGGGCGAAGTTCATCCGGTTCAGCATCGCCCCGCCGTTGGTCCACTCGGCGGAGGTGTGCGGATACCCGGTCGGCGCCGTGGACATGTAGGGGAGGTGGCCGAAGCTCCGCAGCGCCTGGAGCGTCGCGCGCGAGGGGCCGACCTCCGCCCCGGTGGCGCGGAAGGCGCTGGCGACGAACTCGAACGGCGTCTTCACCTTGGCGCGCCGGTGCACCGCGGCCCCGAACTCCGGGGCCAGGAAGAGGGCGCGGGTCACCTCCCGCAAGTCCCCACCGGTGCGGAGGAAGACCGCCGCCAGCCGGTCCACCAGCGCGGCGGGCGGCTCGTCGGCCACGAAGCGCTCGGCCAGCTTGCGGGCAATATGGCGCGCGGTGGAGGGGTGGTGGGCCAGGATGCGGAGGACCTCCCGGCCGTCCTCGATCCCCCGCCCCGCCGGGAGCCGCCGGCCGAGCACCGTCTTCTCCCCTCGGTCGTGCAGGGCGGGACGGAAGGCGAACCCCACCTCTCCCCCGGTCCGGTACACCGCCGCGGGGGGCTGCGACAGCGTCCACCCGGTGAAGGCGCGGGCCACCTCCACCACGTCCCGCTGGGTGTACCCCCCGTCCACCCCCAGAGTGTGCAGCTCCAGCAGCTCCCGGGCGTAGTTCTCGTTGATCCCGCGGGGGCGCCGGGGCCGTGCCGGGACGTCGCGCAGCGAGTCGGGGACGGCGCTGGTGGCGTTGTCCAGGTACACCAGCATCGCCGGGTGGGAGGCGGTGGCTGCCAGCATCTCCTCGAAGCGCCCGAAGACGTGGGGGCGGATCGCCGTCCGCTCGTAGTCGCCCACCAGCCAGCGGTCGGCGTTCTTGCCGAAGAAGACGTTGAAGTGGTTGAACCAGAAGTCCGCCATCACCTCTTCGAGCTGCCGCTCCGAGTACACGGCGCGCTGCAGCTTCGCCCCGGCCAGGTCGGCGAGGATCCGGTTGGGGGAGGCGCCCGGCACGCGGCGGCGCAGCTCCGGCCGGGGAGCCCCTCTCCCGGATAGGGAGTCGGCGCTCCGCGCCTGCCGCTGGAGCCGGGGCGGGGGGAAGGCGCGGATCAGCTCCGCGGGCCGCATCCCCGCGGCGGGGAAGCGGGCCAGCCGCCCCTCCAGGGCGCGGTCGTCGATCCGCTCCGGGTGGAGCTGCCGGTCGAGCCACGCCTCGGGCCCGGTCCGGAGCACCTCCGCCAGCGCACCCGGGGTGGGCCCGAAGGTGGCGCGCGACAGGAGGTGCAGCGCGCGGGCGGTGTCGGCGGGGGAGGTCCGCGGCGGGGGTGCCTCGTTCCGCGGGAGGGCCGTGTCGGACGGGGGAGCCCCCGCGGTGAGCAGGCTGGCGAGGATCAGGGGGATGGCGCGCATGGGATGACCTGGGGTGGAGTCCGGAGCGGAGGGCGGGTCCCCGCACCCGCGACCCCGTACCGGAATCTACAGCCGGAGCGCCCCGGCCGTTGGGAGGGGCGCCGGGAACCCCCCGACGGAGGGGGAAGTAGAAGAAAATGGAGCCTGAGACGCGGGCTCCCCGGCCGCTCTCCCCACAACCCACGCGGTTCCCATGCGAGCCCGAACCCTCCTCCCCGCACTCCTGGCGGCTGCCCTGGCCGCGCTTGCCGATACGCCCGCCGCCGCCCAGGGGATCATCGTCCCCGACCGGTGCCGCCCCGACTGTCGCCGTCCCGACGAGCTCCCCCGAGCTCTCCCGGTGGAGTCCGTCTCCGTGGACACCCGGATCGAGGGGCAGGTCGCCACCACGCGCGTCACCCAGGTCTTCCGCAACGAGACGGGGATGACGCTGGAAGGGACGTACTTCTTCCCCATCCCCGAGGGCGCCTCCATCAGCGAGTTCGCCATCTGGGACGGCGACCGGCGCCTGGCGGGCGAGGTGCGCTCCCGGGAGGAGGCCCGGCGGATCTACGACTCCATCGTGCGCCGCCGGCGCGACCCGGGGCTCCTGGAGTATGCGGGGGAGAACCTGTTCCAGGCCAGCATCTTCCCCATCCTCCCCCGGGACACCAAGAAGCTGGAGCTGGTGTACACGCAGGTTCTCCGCGCGGAGAGCGGGACGGTGGGATACCGCTACCCGCTGGGGATCGGGCGGAACGCGGCCCCCGTGGAGCGGGTGTCGGGGCGGGTGGAGGTGCGCACGGACCGGGGGGTGCGGGGCGTGTACTCCCCCACGCACGACATCGACGTGCGGCGCCGCGACGGCGACCGGCGGACCACGGTCTCCTTCGAGACGGACGGACGGCGGGCGCGGCGCGACTTCCAGCTCTTCTACAACCTCTCCCAGGAGGAGGTGGGGCTCTCCCTCTTCACCTACCGCGAGCCGGGACGCGACGGCTACTTCCTCCTCCTCCTGAGCCCCCGGAGCGATGTGGCCGGGCGGGCGTACGCCGCCAGGGACGTGGTGTACGTCCTGGACACCTCCGGCTCCATGAGCGAGGAGGGGAAGATCGACAAGGCCAAGCGCGCCCTGGTCTTCGGGCTGCGGGGGCTGGGCCCGGACGACCGCTTCAACATCGTGGCGTTCTCGGGCGACACCCGGCTCTTCGAGACCGGGCTGATCCGGGCGGACGCGGCCGGGAAGGCGCGTGGGGTGGAGTTCGTGGAGGGGCTGCGGGCCGCCGGGGGGACCAACATCAACGACGCCCTGCTCGCCGGGCTCCAGCAGTTCGGGTCCGGCGGGGACCGCCCGCGCCTCCTGGTCTTCCTCACCGACGGTCTCCCCACGGTGGGCGTGACCGACCCGGAGCGGATCGTGGAGAACGCCCGGAGGGAGCGGCGGGACGGCATCCGCCTCTTCACCTTCGGGGTGGGGTACGACGTCAACACGCGCCTCCTGGACCGGGTGGCGGCGGAGAACGGGGGGACGGCGGAGTACGTGGAGCCCCGGGAGGACCTGGAGGTCAGGGTCTCCTCGTTCTTCGACAAGGTGAACCACCCCGTGCTCACCGACCTGCGGCTGGACATGGGCGAGGTGCGGACCGACCTGGTGTACCCGCGGGTCCTCCCGGACCTGTTCCGGGGGACCCAGGTGGCGCTGGTGGGGCGCTACCGGAATGACCGGGAGCTGCGCGACGTGACGGTGCGGCTCAGCGGGCGGGCCAGCCCCCGGCGCGAGGTGCTGTCCTACTCCGGGCTCCGCTTCCCGCTGCGCGACACCCGGCACGACTTTCTCCCCCGCCTCTGGGCCACCCGGCGGGTGGGGTGGCTGATGGAGCAGATCCGCACCCACGGGGAGAACCGGGAGCTGCGCGACGAGGTGGTGGAGCTGGGGACGCGCTACGGGATCGTGACCCCGTACACCTCGTTCCTGGCGCTGGAGCCGGGGGCGGAGCAGAACCTCGGGGAGCGCGACGCTTCCATCCGGGCGCGGGATCTGTCCGGGCGGGGGAGCGTCGGCGGGCGGCGGCAGAGCGGGGGCGTGCCCGCGCCCATGGCGCCTCCGCCGCTGGCGGCTCCCACGGCGGTCACCGGAGCGGAGGCGGTGCAGGCCAGCAAGGCCGCCCGCGCCCAGCAGGAGGCGGTCTCGCTGGAGGGGCTGACGGTCTCCGGCGCCTCGGTGCAGACGGTGGGGACCAAGACCTTCTACCTGCGGGACGGGGTGTGGACCGACGCGGAGCTGGACGGCGCCGGGAGGCTCCCGGAGACCCGGCTGGAGTTCGGGAGCGCGGCGTACTTCGACCTACTGGCCCGGGAGCCGGAGCTGGCGCGCTACTTCGCCGTCGGGGAGCGGGTGGTGGTGGTGTTCGGCGGGAGGATCTACCGGGTGGAGGCGGCGAAGCCCTGACCGCTCAGGGGTGCTCGGGGTGCGGGGAGCCGGCGCGCGCCGGCTC
>DATAAL010000226.1:0-20835 GCA_036260145.1 Longimicrobiaceae bacterium
CCGGCCCGTCGCCAGGTACGCATCCCCCCCGAGAGGGTCTGCGGCGAAGGCCCCCTCCACCACCCCGGTGCGCCGGGCTCGCACCCGGACGCTATCCGGGTCCACAGCCAGGATCCGGGAGCCGGCGCGGAAGTAGAGCGCCGCCGTATCCATCCCCACCGCGCGCGCCGGGGCCGGGGTCCCCAGGTCGGCGCGGGCCACCACGGCGCCCGCGGTGTCCAGCACCACCAGCCGGCCACTGTCCGCCACCCAGACGCGCCCCCGGGCGTCGAGGGCGAGGGAGGCGGTCGCGCCGACCGGCGCCGGGAGGCGGACCCCCCGGGCGGCGTGCACACCGGCATCCTCCCGGCCGCGGCACCCGGCCAGCGCGGCGAGGAGGAGGATGAGGTACGGGAAGCGGGCAGAGTGTGGCGCGGTCATCCCGGACTTGCGGCGTGCGTCATCGGCCCTTACCTGAAACGGAGATCCGGCGCAGCGCTCCGCGCCCCGGCCGCGGCGAACGCAACGGGGGTGCCACCCCCTGCCCGCCGCCGTACGATCCAACCCGTCCAATCCATCCATGCGCGGCCTTCTGCTCCTCGCCCTCCTCGCCCTCGCGTCACCGGCCATGGCCCAGCAGCGCGCACCCGAGCCCCGCCCGCGCGCCCGGGAGGCCGGCGTGGTCCCCGGCGTCCTCCCACCCGGGCCGCTGAACGCCATCACCGACGTCCGGGGCGTCCTCGTGGGACAGGTCACCCTGCGCGAGGGCGACTCCATCCGCACCGGGGTGACCACCATCCTCCCCCACGGCGGGAACCTGTTCCGCGACAAGGTCCCCGCCGCGGTGTACGTCGGCAACGGCTTCGGGAAGTTGATGGGAACCACGCAGATCCGCGAGCTGGGAGAGGTGGAGACCCCCATCGTGCTCACCTGCACCCTCTGCGTCCCCCGCGCCGCCGACGCGGTCCTGGACCACGCCCTGGCCGCGAACCCCGACGCGCGCAGCGTCAACGCGGTGGTAGGCGAGACCAACGACGGCTTCCTCAACGACATCCGCGCCCGCCCGGTGCGCGCCGAGCACGTCCTCCGGGCCATCCGCGAGGCGTCCGGCGGCCCGGTGGAGGAGGGGGCAGTGGGCGCGGGGACCGGGACCATCGCCTTCGGGTGGAAGGGGGGGATCGGCACCTCCTCCCGCGCCCTCCCCGCCTCGCTGGGCGGGTACACCGTGGGGGTGCTGGTGCAGAGCAACTACGGGGGGATCCTCCAGGTCCTCGGTGCCCCGGTAGGGCGGGAGCTGAACCAGTACTTCCTCAGGCAGGAGCTGGACCGGGGGGACGCCGACGGGTCCATCATGATGGTGGTCGCCACCGACGCCCCGCTTGACGCGCGCAACCTGGAGCGGCTCGCCAAGCGCGCCATCCTGGGGCTGGCCCGCACCGGCTCCCCCATGAGCAACGGGTCGGGGGACTACGTGATCGCCTTCTCCACGGCGGAGGGAGTGCGCCGCACCCCGGAGCGTCGCACTGCCCTGCACACGGAGGAGGTCCTCCCCAACGACCTCCTCTCCCCGCTCTTCGAAGCGGTGGTGGAGGCCACGGAGGAGGCGATCCTGAACTCCCTGTTCCGCGCCACCACCACCACGGGGCACCGGGGGACGGTCGAGGCACTCCCCCTGGACCGGGCGCTGGAGGTGCTGCGGCGGTACAACGCGCTGAGCCACGACCGGCGTCTCCCGCCGGGGCGCGGGAGGCCGTAGATTGAGCCCTTTGCGAGCACCGGGGGCCGCGCGGCCGCCCGACCCGACACGCCCACTGCCCCGATGAACCCGAATGACCCCGTCGCGCTGGTCCGCGGCGCCCTGGAGGAGTCCGCCCGCGTCAAGCACGCCCTCCGGGAGATGGCCCCGGAGATCGTCCGCATCTCCGGGCGGGTGGCGGATGCCTTCCGCGCCGGGAACCGCCTGTACGCCTGCGGCAACGGAGGCTCCGCCTGCGACTCCATCCACCTGGTGGAGGAGCTGGTGGCGCGCTACAAGCGGGAACGCCCCGGCCTCCCCGCCCACCACCTCCTGGACGCACCGACGCTGACCTGCTGGAGCAACGACTACGACTACGAGAGCGCCTTCCGCCGGCAGGTGGAGGCGATGGTCGCGGAAGGCGACGTGCTGGTGGCCATCAGCACCAGCGGCAACTCGCCCAACGTCCTGGCCGCGGTGGAGGCCGCCAACGAGCGCGGCGCCCTGACGCTGGGGCTCACGGGGAAGGACGGAGGGAGAATGCGGGAGCTGTGCAGCGAGGTGCTGGTGGTCCCCTCCTCCGAGACGGAGCGGATTCAGGAGGGGCACATCACCCTCATCCATCTCCTCTGCGAGCTGGTGGAGCGGACGCTCTTCTTCCCCGATGGCGACACGGCGGCCTGACGCCACCCCAACGGACCGGACATGACGCTACGCAACCTCGGACTCACCGCCCTCCTCCCCGCCGTGCTCGCCGCCTGCGCCCGCGACCGCGAGCAGGAGGGAGCCCGCGAGGAGACCCGCGCCGCCGCGGCGCGCAACGCCTGCATCGGCGAGGAGCTCCTGATCCGCGCCCGCACCAACCTGGCCTCGCTCGACACCCTGGCCGCGGCGAGCGGAGGACCGCGGGGGCCGATGCGTGCCGCGCTGGAGTATGCGCGCGCGTACCACGACCATGCCCGGCTACGTGCCTCTTTCCTGGCGTACACGGACTCGGCCGTGAGCGCCCGCACCCCGGGCGACTCCACACGCTACATGCAGCGGGCGGAGGGGTTCAGGCTCGGTGCGCCCGAGGCGGGGACGCTGGAGGGGAACGTGGCGGAGGAATACGCCCGCAACTTCGCGGGAACCCTCGCCACTCCCGCGCATTATTGTAACCAGGAGCCTCTCGGGCGGGGAGAGGACGAGCAGTAGCCGCCGCGGCCGGCACTCCACCTCTTCGCGGGAGCGGGCATGCCCACCCTTCACCTCCTCGGCACCGGCGCGGGACACAGCGACGCCACGCGCACCACCACCATGCTGGCCTTCGCGGGAGCGGACTCCGTGGTCGTGATGGACTGCGGGGGCGACGTCGTGCAGCGACTCCTGGCGGGAGGGATCGACCTGGACCGGATCGAGGCGCTGATCGTGAGCCACGAGCACCCCGACCACGTCGCCGGCTTCCCTCTCTTCATGGAGAAGATCTGGCTCGCCGGGCGCCGCCGCCCGATCCCGGTGCACGGCCCCGCGGCCGCGCTCTCGCAGGCGCGCCGCGTGTGGGAGAGCTTTTCCACCGGGAGCTGGAAGGGGGTGCCGGAGATCCAGTGGCGGGAGGTGGCGCTGGAGGAGGGGGCCCCGGTGCTGGAGAGCGGGCGCTGGCGGATCACCGCGGCCCCGGGGACACACAGCGTCCCGGTGATCGGGGTGCGGGTGGAGGACCGGGAGGGGGGCGGCACCATCGCCTACTCGTGCGACACCGAGCCGTCGGACGCCATCACCCAGCTCGCCCGGGGGGTGAACATCCTGGTGCACGAGGCCACGGGAGGGTTCGGCGGGCACACCACGCCGGAGGACGCGGCACAGGTTGCTTCCAGCGCGGGAGCAGGCCGGCTGGTGCTGGTCCACCTCCCGCCGGGGTTCGGCGAAGCGGAGCTGGTCCGGGCGCGGGAGATCTTCACCTGGACCGACATGGGCGAGGACGGCGCCACCTACGAGTTCTGAAGGGCTCCCGTGATGAAGATCCCGACCCGAGCCGCCGCTCTGCTCCTGGGTGCCGTCGCGCTGCAGCTCGCGGCGTGCGTCCCCGCCGCCACCCGTCCCGCCGCGGAGCGCTGTCCACCGTCGGTCGCGGGAGAGCTGGTGGACGTGCGCTCGCTGGACCAGTCCATCCGCGCCGAGATCCGCTACGCCACCCGGAACAACTTCACCGGGGCGCCGCTCCCCGGCTACGAGCGCCCCCGCGCCCTGCTGCGCCCCGACGCGGCCGCGGCGCTGGCGCGCGTACAGCGGCGGCTGCGGGCGGAGGGGCTTGGGCTCAAGGTGTTCGACGCCTACCGCCCCGTCCGCGCGACGCTGGCCATGGTGGAGTGGGCGGAGCGCACCGGGAACCGGTGGGTGCTGGACCAGGGGTACGTGGCGAGGCGGAGCGGGCACAACCGCGGAGGGACGGTGGACCTGACGCTGGTGCGGCTCAGGAGTGGGGCGGAGCTGGAGATGGGGACGCCGTACGACACCTTCTCCGAGGCCGCGCATACGGCGAACGCTACGGGCGCGGTGCTGGAGAACCGGGCGCGGCTGCTGCGCGCGATGGAGGCGGAGGGGTTCCGGAACTACGAGAAGGAGTGGTGGCACTTCCGCTTCGGGGGCGACTACCCCGAGCTGGACGTGCCGCTGCGCTGCTTCTGACGACCCAAGACAACGAAGTAGGCCCCGCGCTGCGTTCCTGCGGCGTGGGGCTCTTTGCTTGCCCACATGCAATGAAAGGCTATGACGCGGCGACAGGGGGAAGCCCAGCACCCCGGAAGCGCCACCAGGGCTTCTCCGGACCCGCCTCCGTCCGGGGCCCGTCCGCCCTGGAGCCGTCCGCCCCGGGATCCCCGTCCGGTACCATCATCGGCGGCGCCAGTTCCCGGGCGAGCTCCGAGGGGATTCCGGCGGCGGTGAGCGCGCGCCTCAGGTCATCCCAGCTCGATCGCTGATGACTGGCAAACACGGGAAGCGCCCGCTGAACCGCATCCTGTGGATTCATGGCGTCTCTCGCTGGTCCCGGGTTCGAGAGGACCCGTCGCGCCCTTTCCCGCTCCGCGTGCCGTAGGTCTCAGCTCCCGGCAGCCTCCTCCCGGGGGATGCGCTGCATCTGGCAGACGATGCCGATCGCTTCATCCAGCAGCTCGGTGCTGAGACGGGGATAGAAGCTGCGCGCTGCCTCTTCCACCTCGGTCTGCGTGGAGCCTGGGCGCACCACCGCGCGGATGGCCTGGACACGGGCATCACGGAGCTGGCGGGCCGTCTGCTCGGTGCGGCGCTGGCGCGCCGCCGCCATCTCGCTGGCCAGATCTACTGGGGACATGCGACCTCCGGGAAAGAGAGTTCACCTCGGTTCCCGGAAGATAACACCCCGAGTACCCCCCGCGCACGTGTGCCGGAGTGCGCACGCTCCATATTCTCCCTCGCCTCTGGACGCCTACGGCTCCTGGCCGGTGCGACGGACCAGCACGGGGCTGGCGGGGAGGAACCAGAGCAGCACGGCGAGCGCATACACCTCGCGCGCCCAGCCCACCAACGGGGGAACGACCAGCGCCGCAGTCCAGACGAGGAGGAGGATCGCGGCGCGCAGCCGGGCGCGCCGCAGCGCCTGCTCCTGCGCCCTCCGCTCGGCCAACCCCGTGAGATCACCCCGGCGGGCGCTGATCTCGATCATCCCGGAGAGCGCAGTGCTCTCCGCGGCGGCCAGGCCGAGGCGGAGGAGCGACCGCACGATGCGGAACACCAGCGCCGTGCAGCCGGCGACGGCCAGCAGACCGAGGAGTACGTTCAGACCGGACACAGCCACGATCATGACGGGAGCGGAGGGCGAGCCTCCAGACGGCGACGCGGGACCGTGTGCACGGTCCCGCGTCGTTCGGATCCATCCACCGGCGGGCTCAGCGTCAGCCGGCTACCGGGTCCACCGGCTCACCCGTGGCGAGCGCAGCCTCCCCGCCCCGGAAGAGCGTGGAGCCCCGGTACCGCGTGAGCGCGGAAGCCACGAGCAATTTTACGAGCACCGCGAGGGGGACCGCAATGAGGAGCCCCACGAACCCGAAGAAGAACCCCGACACCGCGAGCGCCAGGATCACCCAGACGGGGTGCAGCCCCACCGCCTCGCCGACGATCTTGGGGCCCAGCACCGAGCCGTCCAGCACCTGCACGACCACGAACACCACCGCGATCTTGGCGAGCGAGGCCAGCACGGCGCCGCTGAAGAGGGCGATCACCAGCGCCGGGATCAGCGAAGCCACCAGCCCCATGTACGGGATCACGTTGAACACCCCCGCGATCACCCCCAGGAGGAGCGCGTAGGGAAAGCCGGCGATCAGGAACCCCAGCCAGGTGAGCACCCCTACGATGGCCGCCTCCAGGAACTGCCCGCGCAGGTACCCGGAAAGCAGCCGGTCGTACTCGCGGAAGAACCCGAGTACCCGCGGACGGTGTGCCACCGGGACCAGGTCGGACAACCCCGCCTCGATGCGCGTCCAGTCCCGGAGGAGATAGAAGACCAGGATCGGCGTCAGGAAGACGTAGCCGAGGAGGCTCAGGATGGAGCTGACGCCGCGTCCCACCCCCGTCACCCCCTGCCAGGCCGCGCGGGCAAGCTGCGCCTGGCGCTCCTGGAGGTACGCGGCCACCGTCTCCGGGCGCACGGCGCGCAGGCGCTCGATCAGCGCGGCCTCGTCCACCCCGGGGATGTCCCGCCGCGCCAGGAGGACCTGCTGCCGCTCCACCCACCCGACGAAGCCCTGGATATAGCCCGGGACGTTGTGGATGAACGCGGCGACCTGCTCGCCCAGCGCGGGAACACCGATCGCGACGATCAGCCCGATCGCCCCGATGGCGGGGACGGCCAGCAGGAAGACGGCCAGGGTGCGCGAGATCCTGCGCCGCTCCATGGCGCCCACCAGCGGGTGCATGATGTACGCGAGCACCAGCGCCAGGAAGAACGGGGCGAGGAGGAACCCGGTGGTCTGGAGGAGCCAGACCAGCGTCAGGATCCCGGTGGCGCTCACCAGGACCAGGTGCTGCCGCGACGACCCCGCCTGCGGGGAGACCAGGAAGAGGAAGAGGAGGAAGAGGATGAACGGGTTGAGGAGCCCCCGCAGGGAGAACAGGAAGAGCGCCAGAACCAGGACCACCGCCACGCCGTGAACGGTCCGCCAGGTGACGCCGTCCGCCGTAGCGGCGGGCGGGGGCGGAGAGGGGAGGTCAGGCATGGGGACCGTGGTTCGGGGGACGGTCGGGAGCCGGAGATCGGGATCGGCGGAGCGGCCGGACCCGGGCCCGTGCGCACGGTTTCTGCAGGGCTGGAAGGGACGCTTCCCGCACGCACCCGACAGGAGAAAACCGTATGAACAAGCTGCTGAAGACCGCCCTGAAGGCGGCTCCCAGGATGATGCGAACCTCCCGCGACCCGCGCAAGGTCGCGCTCCAGAAGGCGGCGATGTGGGCCGTCAGCCGCATGCGCCCCGAGCCGAAGCGTGGCGTGTCCGGACGGAGCGCCGCCATGGGACTCGGCGCCGCCGCCCTCGCCATCCCGGTGGGGCTGTGGGTGGGGAGGAAGCTGCGGAGCGGGGAGTAGCACCCGCGGAGCCGCGCAAGCATCCACGAACGAAGAGGAGCCCGCCTTCGCGGCGGGCTCCTCTCGTTCCGGGGGCCGCTCAGACGTAGGTCACGTGGCGCGACGCCCGGAGCAGCAGCTTCTGCCACTTGAGCAGTTCCACCGTCGTGTTCAGGTAGGCGGCGCTGGTGTTCATCAGGTTCTGTGCGTCGTCCACGTGCCAGAGGCCGCACGCGTGACCGATCTCGTGCGGCAGCGCGTCCGAGAGGGTCGGCTGCGTCTCCACCGTCACGTGATCGCTCAGCGGCCCCAGCGAGCACCCGTCGCCCCCGTCGATGGTGCGCACGTAGAACGCGAACACCGGGGCGCCGTAGCCGATCAGCCGGCGGAACGCGCCGTCGAAGCCGTTCACGTTCGCCTGCAGGTCCAGGTCGGGACCCACGATGCCCAGGTCCTTCACGAAGCCCTCGGCGCCGCAGCTCACGTCCAGGAGGTGTGGGCCCGAGGCCGGCGTGTTGCTGGCCACCACCCAGCTCCTGGCGTCCTTGAGCGGCACCACGTCCACGTCGGCCAGCTCGCGATAGATCTGGACCGTCTGCTGGACGTGTGGCTGCAGCAGGGCGGGGTCCACCATGGGTGTGTTCCGCTCGCCGACCATCACGATCACCTGCAGGCGGAGCTTCTTGCGCGGGCACACCCCGAGCGCGCAGAGACCCACGTCGAAGACGCTGAGCACGCCCCAGAAGAGCGTCAGGAAGGCGTCCCAGACCCAGCGGAGCAGTGGGCCGACGCCCGGGATCATGAAGACGAGAAGGACCACGAAGGCCGCACCGTTCAGGATCAGCCCGGCCCCCCACTTCATCCCCTCCCACCCCTCGCAGACGATCTTCTTGGTGTACTCCCACCCCACGCACACCACGTGGGTGAGCGTGCTCCAGGCGACGCACACCACGTTGGACACCCACGTCCACGCCACGCATACCCAGCTGGACACCCATGTCCAGGCCACGCACACCCAGCTGGACACCCACGTCCACGCCACGCACACCACGTTGGAAATCCACACCCACCCCTGGCACACCCAGCTGGAGACCCAGACCAGGGCGTCGCAGAACCAGCTGCACGGCTTCCAGTTGCAACACTTCGAGTAGCCCTGGTCGGCCCACGCGCCGCACTCGGACCAGCCCTGGTCCTGCTCGGCGGCACAAGCCTCGTAGCCCTGGTCTTCCTCGGCGGCGCACGCCTCGTAGCCCTGGTCTTCCTCGGCGGCACAGGCCTCGTAGCCCTGGTCTTCCTCCTGCGCACACTCCTGCATGGCGGTCTCCTTCTCGCTCGTGCAGGTCTCGGTCTGGACTTCAGTACACGGCATGGTGCACCTCCTCGGTCGGGACGACGTAGGACGGCGCAGGAAGCGCCGCGGAGAGCTGCCGCACCAGGATCCCCAGGCGACGGCTTGCCAGCAGCTTGCCGACCGCCTTGCCGGCCCCCGCACAGGCGAAGAACACCAGCACCGCCCGGAGCGCTTCGAGCGGCCCCACGGCGGCGGGGCCTACGATGCGCCAGCCCAGCCACACCGCGTAGGCCGCCATCCCGGCGAGCAGGAACGCGCTCCCCGTCCGGCACCCACAGTCGGCGAACTCCGCCTGCAGACGGAGCCGCCACGCCTCGTTCTCGGCGGGCGTGAGTCCTGGAAGCCTCAGGAGCAGGGGGCGGCCGCGCCGCTGACTGGGAAGGGCGGCGAGCGCTTCGGGCGTGTCGACGACCAGCGGGAAAGGGATCTGAGACGGCGATCTTGCCATTAGGACACCTCACCGGGAGGGAAAGCGCGGGAATGCGGCGCGTGAGCCGCTCCTACTTCCCTCAGTAGGGGCAATAGCCATTCCCCTGGTGACTGGAAAGCGACAAACGTGTTCATGTTGTTTCATAACATAAGTTTATGTTGACCATGAATAACCACTGTGGGCCTGTCATGGGACATTCCAGGTACATACATTGCGACATTCAGGTCCCGCTGCTGGGACAGGTACGCCACATCCCCACCTCCTGGCACGACCCTCGCTTTAGCACGGCCCCGCACAGCAGTCAGGGCCAGGTTCTGAAGCCCGGAGGACGCCTTGGATCCGTGGATGCGGCACATGCAGCGGGGGGAGTTCGAGGCCGCCTGGGAGATCAGCGACCGCGTGCTGCGCTCCCGCGCGGGCGTGTCGTGCCGGCACCTGCCGCGCCACCAGCAGTACGTGTGGGACGGGACGCCGCTGGCGGGAAAGCGGGTCCTGATCCGCTGCTACCACGGGCTGGGCGACACCCTCCAGTTCATCCGCTACGCCCCCCTGGTCCGGGAGGTCGCCGCCGAGGTGACCGTCTGGGCGCAGCCGGAGCTCATCCCGCTGCTGCGCAGCGCGCGCGGGATCGACCGGCTCCTCCCGCTCCATGACGCCGCTCCGGAGGTGGAGTACGTGGAGTACGACGTGGACGTGGAGGTGATGGAGTTGCCGCACGTGTTCCGCACCACGCTGCGGACCCTCCCCGCGGAGGTGCCGTACCTGCACGCGGACCCGGTGCCCCTCCCGAGGGACGGGCGGCTGGCGGTGGGGCTGGTATGGAGGGCGGGGAGCTGGGACGAGCGCCGCTCCGTCCCCGTGGAGCTGCTGACTCCGCTGGCGAGGATTCCGGGGGTCGCGCTGCACGTCCTGCAGAGGGGTCCCGCGCTGGCGGAGCGGCCGGAGGGGTTTGGGGTGGTGTCGGGCTCGGACGACGCGATGGAGGCGGCCGGGATCCTGAGGGCGCTGGACCTGCTGGTCTCGGTGGACACCATGCCTGCCCACCTGGCGGGCGCCCTGGGCGTCCCGGTGTGGACACTGCTGCACTCCGACCCCGACTGGCGCTGGATCGAGGGCAGTGACGACAGCCCCTGGTACCCGACGATGCGCCTGTTCCGCCAAGAGCGCCCGGGCGAGTGGGAGGCGGTGGTCGCGCGCGTCGCCGCGGAGCTGGAGCTCGCCGGGCGGTACGAAGGCGCGGAAGCAGGAGAGCGTGGAGCGGCTCTCCACTCGATGAGGCCGGGGTCTCGCCGGAGAACCCCAGCGTGCGGACAACGGGGAGCACTGCGCGAGGTATCCGAGGTGACGGAGCGGCCCTGTCGGGACGCGGGGGCTCGGTGGTGGAAGAGTCCGGGGAGATCGGGGAGAGGACGTTCTGCCTTCATGAGGAGGACCAGCCATGCTGCGATTCGAGCGTGTCGAGAGCAGGTATCCAGAGTCCAGGACGTTCGGGACCGGCGACGAGGAATACGACGCATCTCTCGTCCGGGCGAAGATCCCGGGCGGCTGGCTCGTCGCGAGCTTCTCCTCGCAGAATGTGCTGGTCTTCGTTCCCGACCCCGAGCACGGGTGGGACGGCTCCTCCCTCCCCTGAGCCGCGAACGAAGACGCCCCGAACCCGGGGGTCGCCGGGTTCGGGGCGCAGTTCGCAGTTGCGTGAGGGATGTGCGCCCGAAGGGGCGAGACCCATGGTAGTTTCATGGGGCTCGACTCCGTTACGCATGGTTGTATCATGCGTTACGGAGCGCCAGCCCGGCCCCCCGCCAGGGGGGACACGCCCAACCCGAGCTGTTGCAGTTCGATAAGCAGTTCAGGAAGACACCCCGCTCCCCACCCGCCCCCGCGACCCCACCGCCTCCAACTGCTCCGCCGCTGCCCGCAGCACCTCCCGCGCGTTGTCGTAGGAGATCACCTCGATGGCCTCCGCCAGCGGGAGCCAGACGCACTCGGTGATCCCCTCGTCCTCCTGCGGGGAGGTGTCCCCCGTGGGCGCCTCGATCAGGTAGAAGTGGCAGTACTTGTGGATCAGCCGCCCCCGGAACCGGAAGAACCAGTCGATGGTCTGCAGGGCGGGCCCCAGCACCAGGTCCGCCAGCCCCGTCTCCTCCCGCACCTCCCGCAGCGCGGCGTCCGCCGGAGTCTCCTCCCCCTCCAGGTGCCCCTTGGGAAACCCCCAGTGCTGGTAGCGGTCGCGGATCAGCAGGACGTGCGGCGCGTCCCCCTGCCAGCGGAAGATCACCCCGCCGGCGCTGATCTCGACGCGCGCATTGCCGCTGCGCTGCCCGCCCCGCCGCCGCTTACCCACCCGCCACCCCCTCCACGATCTGCACCGCGTTGGTCGCCGCGCCCTTGCGCAGGTTGTCCGCCACCACCCAGAGGTGCAGCGTGCGCGGGAGGTGCGGATCCTTACGGATCCGCCCCACGAACACCGAGTCGCGGTCCGCCACCTCCAGGGGAGTGGGGTACCCCCCCAGGCTCCCCTGCAGCAGGATCCCCGGGAAGAGCGTCAGCGCACGCCGGGCCTCCTCCACCGAGAGGTCGCGCTCCGTCTCCACCATCACCTGCACGGAGTGTCCCACCTCCACCGGGACGCGCACGCAGGTGGCAGCGACGGGGAGTTCCGGGAGGTCCAGGATCTTGCGCGTCTCGTTGATCATCTTGCGCTCCTCCCCCGTCCACCCCTCCTCGTCGAAGTCGCCGATCTGCGGGATCACGTTCTCCGCAATCCGCCGCGCGAAGGGCGAGCCTTCCACCGGCTGCGCCACCCGCGGAAGCCTGAGCCCCTCCCCGGCCAGCTCGCGACGCAGCGTGTCGCGCCCGGTCTCCCCCGCCCCACTCACCGACTGGAAGGTGGTGGTGACCACCCGCGTCAGCCCTGCGGCCCTGCGGATGGCCTGCAGCGCCACCACCATCTGGATGGTGGAGCAGTTGGGGTTGGCGATGATCCCCCGGGGCCGGTCGGCCGCCGCGCGCAGGTTGACCTCCGGAACCACCAGCGGGACCTCCGGGTGCATCCGCCAGGCGGAGGAGTTGTCCACCACCACGGCTCCCTCGTCGGCGGCGCGCGGCCCCCACTCCCGGGAGCGGTCCGCGCCCGCGGAGAAGAGCGCGAAGTCCACCCCCCGGAAGCACCCCGGGCGCGGGGCCGACACCGTCCACTCCCGCCCTCCCCAGGGGACGACGGTCCCCGCCGAGCGCTCCGAGGCCAGGAGCGTCAACCGCTCCACGGGGAGGCGGCGCTCCTCGAGCACCCGGAGCATCGTGCGGCCGACGGCGCCGGTGGCGCCCAGGATCGCCACGTGCATGGACGGCTACCCCGCAGCCGCGGGCCGGAGGGTCTCGGTCGCCATCTCCAGCGCGAAGGCGCGATGGGCGGCGCGCAGCGCCTCGTCCTCGCGCTCCGCCGGGACCAGGAGGGTGATGGAGATGGCCGAGGTGGAGACGGCGTGCACCTCCACCCCCTCCTCCAGCAGCGCGCGGAAGGCGCGCGCGTACACCCCCGGGCGCCCGTGCATACCGCTCCCCACCAACGCGATCCGGGAGAGCCCCTCCGTCACCTCCCACCCCTCCCCGCCGAGCCGCCCCGACAGCTCCTCCACCACCTTCCGGGCGGCGGGGAGGGAGTCCTGCCAGGTGGTGACCTGCAGCGCCACGCGCCCCGAGGCATCGCGATGCTCGGAGATCATGTCCACCGGGACCCCCGCCTCCGCCAGCCGCACCAGCACCTCGGTGGAGGTGGCCATCCCCGCCGGGAGGCCGCGGATCACGATCTTGGCGTGTCCCCGCTGGGAGGTGATCCCGGTCAGCGCCAGCTCTTCCATACGCCTGGGGTTCTGGGTGATCAGGGTACCGCGCTCCGTTGCGTCCTCCCCCGGATCGTCACGGAAGGAGGACAGGACGCGGATGTCGACGCCGAAGCGCGCGCCGATCTCCACCGCGCGTGCATGCATGACCTGCGCCCCCGCGGAAGCCAGCTCGACCATCTCCGCGTGGGACATCTCCGGGATCACCCGGGCGTCGGGGACGCGGCGGGGATCGGCGGTGAACACCCCATCCACGTCGGTGAGGATCTCGCACCGGTCCGCCCGGAGCGCCGCCGCCAGCGCCACCGCGGTGGTGTCGGAGCCGCCGCGCCCCAGCGTGGTGATCTCCCGGTCGGAGCTCACCCCCTGGAACCCGGCCACGATCACGATCCGGCCGCGGGACAGCTCCTCCCGCACCCGGTCGGCGCGCACCTCCAGGATCCGCGCCGCGGTGTGCGTCCCATCGGTGATGATCGCCGCCTGGCTTCCGGTGAACGACAGGGCCTCCTCCCCCTGCTCGCGGATCGCCATCGCCAGGAGCGCCATGGAGATCCGCTCCCCGGCGCTGAGGAGCATATCCAGCTCGCGCGGGTGCTCCCTCCCGGGAGCGTCGCGCCCGGTCACCCGCTCCGCCAGCGTCAGGAGCTCGTCGGTGGTATGGCCCATGGCGGAGGCCACCACCACCACGTCGTCGCCCCGCCGCCGGACGGCCACCACGCGGCGCGCGACGGCCCGGATCCGCTCCGGGGTCCCCACCGAGGTCCCGCCGTACTTCTGGACGATCAGCATCTCTGCATGCGTTCGGTTTCTTGCAACGGAACGGCTTACGACAACTACGGCTCCGGGCGTGTCCCCCGCTGCGCAGGGGTCGGGCCGCCGCTAGCTCCCCTCTCCCCTTGTGGGAGAGGGTGGCGCGCAGCGCCGGGTGAGGGGCTAGAACAGCTTGAGCTGGCCGATGTACTTCGCCGGGTTCGCCTGGACGTCCGCCAGCAGACGGCGGAGCGTGGCCACGGCGCGCTGCGTCTCCTCGTAGAGCGCCGGGTCCTCCATCAGGCGGCCGAGCGTCCCCTGCCCCTCCTCGATCCTCGCGGCGGCGCGCTGCAGCGTGGCGATGGCCTGCCGCGCCTCCACGATGGTCGGGCCCACCTCCGCCACCTGCGGCTGCAGCGAGCGCACCAGCCCGCCGAGCGAGCCCAGGGTGGTGTCGGCTCGGGAGATCAGCCCCGGCACCCCGGCACCCGCCGTGTTGAGCTGCTCGCTGAACAGCCGCAGGTTGTCGCTGGCCACCCGGGCGTTGGCCAGCACGGCCTGGACGTCGCCGCGGTTGACCGCGCCCCCGAACTCGTTCGCCACCTGCTCGGCGGTGGCGGTGGCGTCGCGGATGTTGGCGGTGGCCTCCAGGACGTTGCGCGAAACCCCGGCGTAGGTCCCCGTCTGCTGGTCCACGAAGCCGTCGAGCTGCTCGCTCATCTTGCGGATGTTGTCGATCGTCTCGCGGATCCCGATCGCCGTCTCCTCTGTGAAGGCGAGCTGCACCCGGTCGGAGAGCAGCTCGATGTCGGAGGCGATGCGCGCCGCCACCGCCGTGAGCTGGGTGATGTCAGGGAGCGCCGCGCCGGGGAGCACCCCTGCCTGGGTGGTGGTGTAGAACTCCAGCTCCGGGAGGGTGCGCCGCGACACGATCGCCGCCTGCCAGTCGCCGAAGAACGACTCCGCGGAAAGCACCACCGCCGCGTCCGCCGGGAAGAGCACGCCCGGCTCCACGGTCATGTCCACGATCACCCCGTCGCCGCGCGGCGCCAGCATGATCCTCTCCACCCTCCCCACCGTGACGCCGCGGTACTTCACCGGGCTCCCCTCCCCGAGCAGCCCCACCTCGCGGAAGGCGGCGGTGATCTCCCGCTGCTCCTGTCCCCAGGGGCGTCCGGTGAGCCAGTACCCGCCGATGGCCAGGACGGCGAGCCCGGCCACGACCACGATCCCTACCACGACCTCGTTCTTGAGCCTCATTCATCCTCCCCGGTGCGAGGAGCCATGTGGTTCCGGGCGCCTGGTCATGGCGACCTCGGTCTCCTCGATCAGCTCCGGCTTTCCCTCCACGAAGCCCCGTACGATGGGGTTCTCCGATCGGCGGATCTCGTCGGGCGTCCCCTCCTCCACCACCCGTCCCTCGTAGAGCATGGCGATGCGGTCGCTGATCCGGAACGCGCTCTCCATGTCGTGCGTGATCACCAGCGAGGTGGTCCCCAGGTCCGCCTGCATCTTCCGGATCAGCGCGTCGATGGTGGTGGTGGTCACCGGGTCCAGCCCGCTGGTAGGCTCGTCGTACAGCAGGTACCGTGGCCGGAAGGCGATGGCCCGTGCCAGCCCCGCTCGCTTCTTCTGTCCGCCCGAGAGCTCGGACGGGAAGCGTGCCTCGTACCCCTCCAGGTCCACCCGGGTCAGGGAGTCCGCCACACGCTCGCGGATCTGCGCCTCGCTGAATCCCCCCTGCTTGCGCAGCCCCATGGCGATGTTGTCGAAGATCGTCATGGAGTCGAAGAGCGCCGCGAACTGGAACACATAGCCGATGCTGCGGCGCAGCTCGTACAGGTCGGGACGCGACAGCTTGGGGACCTCCTTCCCGTCCACGCTCACGGTTCCCCGGTCCGGCCGGAGCAGCCCCACCACGTGCTTGAGGATGGTGGACTTCCCCGCCCCGGAGAAGCCGATGACGGAGAGCGTCTCCCCGCGCCCCACCTCCAGGGTGATCCCGCGCAGGACCTTCTTGGCCCCGAACGACTTGTGGACGTCCACCAGCTCGATGCTCATCGCAGGAGCACCGCCGCCCAGAAGGCGTCCAGGACCAGGATGAGCATGCTGGCGATCACCACCGCGCGCGTGGTCGAGATCCCCACCCCCTCCGCTCCGCCCGTGGTGGTGAATCCCTGGAAGCACCCCATCAGCGTCACCACCAGTCCAAAGGAGGCGGACTTGATCAGGGAGTAGGTGATGTCGAAGGGGACGTAGAAGAGCCGCAGCCCCTTGATGAACTCCGCGGTAGACATGTCCAGGAGGTTGATCGCGGTGATCCACCCCGCGATGATCCCGATGAGGTTGGCAAAGGCCACCACGATGGGGAACATGAAGATCCCCGAGAGCACGCGGGGGACCACCAGGTACGCCATGGGGTCGTAGGCCATGGTCTCCAGCGCGTCGATCTGCTCCGACACGCGCATGGTCCCCAGCTCCGCGGCTATGTTCGCCCCCACGCGCCCGGAAAGCGCGAGCCCCGTCAGAACGGGGCCCAGCTCCAGGATCATCGTCTTCCCCACCAGCGTTCCCACGAAGTAGAGCGGTACTGCGCCCGTCAGGGTGTACGAGGCCTGCAGCGCCATCACGATCCCGGTGAAGGCGGCGATGAAGAGCGCGATGGGGAGCGAGTCCACCCCCAGGCGCCGCATCTGGAGGACCAGGAGCGGCCCCCAGGTAGTCACCCCGGTGAGGGCGACGGCCGAGTCCACGGAAAAGCGTCCGAACAGGCCCAGCCTTTCCAGGACGCGCAACACCTCCCGGCCAACGAAAGCGAAGGGTCGTATCCAGTTCATCCGGGAATGATACCGTGTGGCTCGGGCACGGGCCAGCGCGGAGGCACCGCCTGCAGGACCGCTCACTCCCCCACCAGGAGCGCCTCCAGCTCTCCGGGGGCAAAACGGATGCCGGTGACGAAGCTCCCGAACTCACCGTACAGCGCGCTCGCCTCGTCGTAGCGCATCTCGGTGACGATCCGCTTGAAGTCCAGCGGGTCGCGGGCGAAGAGCGTCACCCCCCACTCCCAGTCGTCCAGCCCCACCGAGCCGGTGATCACCTGGAAGATCCGTCCGGCGAAGCGCCGCCCCGTCATCCCGTGTTCGCGCATCAGGCGGCTCCGCTCCTCCACGGGGAGGGTGTACCAGTTCGCCCCCGGCGCGCGGCGCTTGCTCATGGGATAGAAGGAGAGGTACTTCATCCCTTCCGGGACCTGCGGGAAGAGACGGGTCCGCACGTGCGGGCTCTGCAGCTCCGTCCGGGCCGCCTCGTCCAGCGCGCGGCGGAATTCCTCCGTCCCCGCACCGTGCTCCCGCGCCGCCCCGGCCGTGGCGTGGTACAGCCCCGCCTCGGTCACGGACAGGTAGTCGAAGACGGGGAGGAGGAAGTCGCCCAGCCGGGAGCGACGGAGGCGGAGCTGCACCTCACCCAGCTCGTCCAGCGTGGGACGGAAGTGGACGAAGAGCCCGTCCGCCCCCCCGCCCACCAGCCGGAAGGGAGCGCTCCACCCCTCGGCGGGACCGGCCAGCTCCGCAAGCAGGGCACGCGCCTCCTCCGCCAGCGCTACGCGCTCCCCGGGCCCCAGCGCGCGCAGCGCCCTCCAGTCGACCCTCCACGCCTGGTGGAGCGCGTACCACCCCTCCAGGGTGGCGGGATGCAGCTCGGCCATTCGATCCGCCTCCAACGGTTCTGTCGGGGGGTCATCGTGGTGCGCCTCCCCTCGCGGCGAAGATACCCGCCACGGGAGCGGTGGGGCAACACTCGCGTGCCGGGGAGCCGCGGCGCGGGCCTCTCCGGGGCCTTTCGCAAGAGGCACCCACCTTGCAGTTTACCGGAAAACCGGAACTGAGCCTGGCTCATTGGGATGCACAAGCTGTGTAAACTATTGCGTTTCCGATAGATGTCCGGTATATTTCTGGGTTCTGGTATCAACTTGCCCCCTACAGGAAGGCGTATGACGGCTGCCGCGCTCGTGCACCCCATGATCATCCAGGGCGGGATGGGGGTCGGTGTATCCAACTGGGTCCTCGCCAAGGCCGTCTCCATGCGGGGACAGCTCGGGGTGGTCTCGGGGACCGCACTCGACACCCTCTTCGTCCGGCGGTTGCAGGACGGCGACGTCGGCGGGCACCTCCGGCGCGCACTGGAGCACTTCCCGGTCCCGGACATCACGCAGGAAATCCTGGAGCGCTACTTCCGTCCGGAGGGACGCGCGGAGGGGGAGCCGTACAAGGCGATCCCCATGTACAAGCAGATGGTGTCGCGGGTGCGGCAGCAGCTCACCATGGCGGCCAACTTCTGCGAGGTGTGGCTGGCCAAGGAAGGGCACGACGGCAAGGTGGGGATCAACCTTCTCACCAAGGTGCAGATGCCCAACCTGGACTCGCTCTACGGGGCGATGCTCGCCGGGGTGGACTACGTGCTGATGGGCGCCGGGATCCCCAAGGAGATCCCGGGGATCCTGGACCGCTTCGCCGCGCACGAGCCCGCGTCGCTCAAGCTGGACGTGGACGGGAGCGGCGAGCCGGCGCTGATGACCTTCGACCCGCGGGAGCACTCGGCGGAGCCTCTGGTGGAGATGAAGCGCCCCTTCTTCCTCCCGATCATCGCCTCCAACTCCCTGGCCACCATGCTGGCCCGCAAGGCGAGCGGGCGGGTGGACGGGTTCGTCATCGAGGGTCCCACGGCAGGCGGACACAACGCCCCGCCCCGCGGCGAGCCGGTGTTCAACGAGCGCGGCGAGCCGATGTACGGCGAGCGCGACGAGGTGGACCTGGCGAAGATGCGCGAGCTGGGGCTCCCCTTCTGGCTGGCCGGGGGCGCGGGGTCGCCGGAGAAGCTGCAGGAGGCGCTGGACGAGGGCGCCGCGGGGATCCAGGTGGGGACGCTCTTCGCCTACTCGGAGGAGTCCGGGTTCCGGAGCGACCTCAAGCGGAAGGTGCTCCGCCAGGCGCTGGAGGACGAGATCGACGTCCTCACGGACGGCCGCGCTTCCCCCACCGGCTTCCCCTTCAAGGTGGTGCAGATCGGCGGGACGATGTCGCAGCGCGAGGTCTACGAGCAGCGGGAGCGGGTGTGCGACCTGGGGTACCTGCGCACCGCTTACCGCATGGAGAACGGGCGCCTGGGGTACCGCTGCCCCGCCGAGCCGGTGGACACCTACGTGAGGAAGGGCGGCTGCGCGGAGGACACCGTGGGGCGGAAGTGCCTGTGCAACGCCCTGATGGCCGACATCGGCCACGGGCAGGTGCGCGAGGACGGCCGGGTGGAGCAGCCCCTGGTCACCAGCGGTGACGACCTCAAGTTCATCCGCCGCTTCCTGGGGGCCGACCGGGCGCAGTACACGGCCTCCGAGGTGATCGACTATCTCCTCTCGGGGGTGCGCGACCGGCTGGCCAGGATGGGGCTGATGGAGGCCGCGGGAACGCGCTGAACGACGGACGGACAGAACGCGGGCGAGGGCTCCGGGGTACTTCCGGAGCCTTCGTTCGTTCCGGCGGGGAGCGGTATCGCGCCCCGGCACCTTTGCACCTCCACACTCGCCGACACCGAGCCGCATGCAGGCCGAATCCCTGGGACTGGTCGTCGCCTTCACGGCCGGGGTGCTGAGCTTCCTCTCGCCCTGCGTCCTCCCGCTCATCCCCAGCTACGCCACCTTCATCACCGGGATGAGCCTGGACGAGATGCAGGACGGGTCGCGGCGCGGGCGGCGGCTGGTGCTGGTGCACGGGCTCCTCTTCATCCTGGGGTTCACGGGGGTGTTCATCCTCCTGGGGGCCTCCGCCACCTTCCTGGGCGCGCTCCTGTCGTACGCCTCGCGCTGGGTGGAGATCGTGGGCGGCGCCCTCCTGGTGGCCTTCGGGCTCTACCTCCTGGGGGTGCTCCGCCTCCCGGGAGCGGGGCGGGAGTGGCGGGTACACCTGGCGGACAAGCCGGTGGGGTACCTGGGGACGGTGCTGGTGGGAGTGGCGTTCGGGGCGGGGTGGACACCGTGTATCGGGCCGATCCTGGGCGGGATCCTGACGCTCGCCGCCACGCGCGGCTCGGTGGCGGAGGGGATGGGGCTCCTCGCCGTGTACTCGGCGGGGCTGGCGGTTCCCTTCCTGGTCTCCACTCTCCTGATCGAGCGCTTCCTCTCCGGTTTCCGGCGCTTCCGCCACGCGCTCCCCTGGGTGAGCCGGGCCAGCGGCGTCCTCCTGGTGGGGGTGGGGATCCTTCTCCTCTCCGGCTCCTTCTCCACGCTGGCGGCCCTGCTGGCGCGCTGGACGCCGGAGGCGCTGGCGAGGCGCCTGTAGACGCCGTGCTTGCGGCCCCGGCGCGCCCGCACGAGATTCCGCCCGGCCCAACCCCTCCCTCCCCGACCGAGGCCGCGATGACGCCGGAGACGATCAGAGTCCTGCTGGTGGACGACCACGCCGTGCTCCGCGCCGGGCTCCGGGCGCTGCTGGAGGCGGAGCCGGGGATGGAGGTGGTCGGCGAGGCGGGGACCGGGGAGGAGGGGGTGCAGAGGGCGGCGGAGCTGAAGCCGGACGTGGTAGTCATGGACCTTTCCATGCCCGGCCAGGGCGGGCTGGAGGCTACCCGGAGCATCGCGGCGCTGGACCAGGGGACGCGCGTCCTCGTCCTCACCATGCACGGCGAGGAGGAGCACCTCCTCCCGGTGCTGGAGGCGGGGGGCTCGGGGTACGTCAACAAGCGGAGCGCCGACGAGGAGCTGATCGAGGCGATCCGTACCGTGGCGCGCGGGGATGTGTTCCTGTACCCCAGCGCCGCCAAGCTCCTCCTGCGCGGTCTGAAGCAGAAGTCCGGGCCCGGGGAGGAGGACCCCCTGAACCGCCTCACCGAGCGCGAGAGGGAGGTCCTCTCCCTCACCGTGGAGGGATTCAGCTCCAGCGAGATCGGGAAGAAGCTGTTCATCTCCCCGAAGACGGTGGACACCTACCGGGCCCGCATCATGGAGAAGCTGGACCTGCACCACCGCAGCGAGCTGGTGCGGTTCGCCCTGAAGACGGGCCTTCTCAAGGCCGAATGAACCGATAGGGGACAGGGGAGAGGAGACAGGGGACAGCCATCGGACTCGGTTTCGCCGGCTGTCCCCTGTTCCCTATCCCCCGCGACCTCCGAGCGAAGCGAAAGAAA
>DATAAL010000227.1:0-4355 GCA_036260145.1 Longimicrobiaceae bacterium
GGGCCCGCCCCTTCGTTCACCGCGTGACGATCTCCCCCATCCGCACCACCTCGAAGTCACGCCCTCGCAGCCGCCGCAGCGTCGCCAGGTTCTCGTCGCTCCAGTGCGGGTCGGGCGCCCCGGAGACGTACCAGGCGCTCCCGTTGTCGGCCAGGAACATCCCGTAGCGCTTCATGGCGTTCAGGATCACCTGCACCTCAGGGGGGAAGCCGGAGACGTCGTAGCCTGCCTTCAGCCGCACGCGCATCCCCATGGGCGGGAGGTCGGGGTCGGTGCGGGTGCTGGCGAAGTGCCGCGCCGGGTGGACGTACGCCCGGCGGGTGACCGGGCAGGTGAAGCGGAGGGCGTGGCGGATGGCCCGCTGCTCCACCGCCTCCTCGTAGCGCACCAGCCCCGGGAAGATGGGGAGCCCGGCCGCGTCGGCGGAGGTCCACCCCGCCGGGCGCAGGGCGTTGGAGCCCAGGTCGAAGACCGCGCCGGATCCCGCGCGCCAGCTCTGCCCGCCGTCTACCGGGTGCGCATCGAACAGCTCGTACAGCTTCCAGTTGTCGCGGTCGATCACCAGCACGTGCCGGTCGCCGGTCCCGGACGGGCCGCCCTCGATCGGCGCGTCGGGTGGGATCGGGTAGGGTCCGGGATCGCTCTCCGGGGCGTACCGGAAGGTGACGGGCACCCTCGCCTGCGTCCCGGACACCACCACGTAGGGGATCCCGTTGGGGGCGCCGTTCCACACGGTGCCGAAGTCCGGGTGCACCAGCCGGTCCGCGCCGCAGCTCGCGATCAGCGCGGCCGAGTTGGGGTCCACGGGGTCGCCGGAGACGTCCCGGTTCCAGGGGTTGTCGTCCGGGAAGGGGCGCCGCCCCCCGAGCGGGGCGCCGGGCCCGAGCCCCACCTGTCCCCCGCCGCCGTTCTCCCCGCCCGGGTCCGCCGGGCTGCTGCCCGAGCAGGACGTCAGCGCGGCGAAGCAAAGCGAAAAGACCAGTCGTTTCATCCGATCCCCCTGGTTGTGCGCGGATGCGAGGTCAGCACCCGGCCTGCAACGGGGGTGCCTCTGCGTGGGAGGAGCGTATCTGCTTTTCGGGGAGGGGCTTGTGCGGTGCGGGAGGAATGAGTGGCCTGGCGGCGGCAGGAACTCTTTGCCGGGTGGGGTGGAGGATTGCGCGGTGCTCGCACGCCCTAACTGCGGTCGTAGGATAGTTTTGGAGTGTTGGATGCGCTCCGGCGGGGGGCCTGCTCTGGAAATGCGAACTCGGTCGCTGCGCTCCCTCAGACATCCGCCTTCCGACGCAGGCCCCCCACCTCCGCTCTTCTCCCGCGAGGGGCGGCGAACGACCACTGCGACCGCCGTTGCCGTTCCCGCAGTACCCCTCAAAAGCTGTACGGGGGAGACTCACCGGCAGTATCGGTGAGGCTCCCCCGGCTGCGGGAGACCCGCAGCAGTTCCGCGGGGCTCCCGCGGCCCGCGGAAGAGACCGCGCAGTTTGCGGGCTCTGTAGCGGATCCGACTCCAGCGTTACAGGATCAGCACCAAACCAGAAGTCCTCTCACCCTCCCCGCCGCGCCGGCTGCTGCCAGTCCCCCAGGTGCCCCACCAGGTAGTCGATCCCGAACACGTGCCGCGACCGGTCCTCGTCCCGCCGGAAGATCACCTGCGACCACCCCCGCATCCCGGTGGGCGTATACCGCCGCCCCGCCATCCACAGCTTCTGCCCCGAGATGGCGCGGATCAGCACCCGCTCGTAGCGCGACCGGCTCAGCTCCCGCTCGGGGAACAGGTCGTCCCAGGTGCACAGCCGCCCCACGTCCTCGTACTCCGGAGGCCGCTCCGGGAGATCCAGCAGCGAGGGTGCCCGGCCGCGCATCACCGAGCCGATCAGACGGAAGGTCCACGGGTCGGAGATCCGGCGGATGGGGTGCCAGAAGTGCCGCACCGTCAGCCCAGCGATGGAGCGCAGGCTGAGCTGCCGGCCGTCGCGTGTCTCCCAGACCGGGGCGTCCACGTCCGCCCTGAACGGATCCCGGGGGAAGCACACGTTCTTGGCCAGCCACCCCTTGCGCGAGGTGTGGGGGATCGGCTGGAAGTCGCGGAGGATGGGGAGGTCCGTCCGGTCCAGCGCCTCCAGATCGAAGGAGGACCAGGTCATCACCTCGCGGACGATCCCGGTGATCAGTGTCCCCGTGGCGATCATCAACGAGGCGCTGGGAGTGAAGTCGGCCGTGATCTCGATGCGGTCGCCGCGCGGGCGCACCCCGATCCCGGTGGACTCCCGGTTGGCGGCGAGCATCATCACCGGCACCGGGAGGATGTACGTCAGCAGGAGAGCCAGCTTCTCCACCGTGCGGCTGGGCCCCTGCTGGTGCTCCGGCACCTCGAATGAGATGTTGTAGTGCGTGCTGAACCCCACCAGTCGCACGTCGTGCCCGGTGCGCCGCTCCCACTCGTCCAGCTCGTCGCGCAGGAAGAGGATCCCCTCCCACAGCGAGCGGCCGGCGCGCGCCGCGCACCCCCGCGCGATCTCGATCACCGGAGTAGCCACCTCGATCACCCCGGTGTCGAAGTACACCGCGCCCCCGGTGGGGAGGTGGTACGAGGTCCCCCTGCGGTGCATCAGGTCCCCGCGGACGAAGGAGCGCGGGGAGCCGAACACGTCCTCCGGCCGGACGTGCCGGTCGTCCACGAACACGGAGAACTCCGCCTCCATCCCGATGGCAGCCAGCTCCAGCTTCGCCTGCGAGGCGCGCTCCTCCTTGCTGGTGCCGCCCTTCTTCGCGTCGGTGTCCATCCGTCAGTCTCCCGGTCCGCGGTCCCGGTCCTGCGGTCCCTCGCCCGTGTGCTCCTCCTCGCCCGGGGTGTCGCTGGGGATGAACACCGAGTACCCCAGATCCAGGTGCACATGGTCGTCCGTGTACCCCTCGCCGTGCCCGTACGGCGCCGCCCGCACGGCGGGAGCCACCTTCCGAGCCAGCCGGTTGATGCGCTGGATCGTCCCCTGGTCGTCCAGGTACTCGTCGCCGATGCGGTAGACGTTCACCGCCGTCCCCCAGCAGTGCGTCGACGCGTAGGTGCTCAGCGCGTGCGCCGGCGAGCGGTATCCGCCGTTGGCGGCGATGTGGATCAGCGACTTCACCTCGGCGCGGAGGAGCTCCAGCTGCCAGGCGATCAACGTGGTGGCGCAGGGGACGTACCGCGGCCATGTGGTGCGCAGCAGCTCGGCCTCGCGCACATCCACGTTGAGGAACTCCCACACGGCGAAGTTCTCGGACAGACGCGCCTCCACCGCGGCCTCCCACGAGGGCACCTCGAAGAAGAAGCGGGGGAGTCTCCGCGAGCGGCCCTTACGGTCCTTCATGAGCTCCCCGGGGCGCAGGATCTTCCGGTACGGCTCGTCCAGCCGGGTCCCGTCCCTGACCGGGAGGGGAAAGGCGGCATGGTCAGTCATCGATGGCCTCCCCTTTGGCCAGGTGCTGGTAGACTGCGCGGGACACGTTGGCGATGGTGTCCTTGCGTCCCGAGCCGTTCGTGTCCCACTCGGTGAGGACCACCAGCACGTACGGCCTGCGCCCGGGGAGGTACACGATCCCCGCGTCGTGGGACACGGTTGAGATCTCCCCTGTCTTGTTGGCCACCTTGGCGCTCTCCGGGACCCCCGCGGGGATCCCGCTGCGGAACTCCTGCTCGTGGAGGATCTCCAGCATCCTGGCCGATGCCTCCACGCTGAAGGCCGTCCCCTCCTCGATCTTCCGGAGGAGACCCACCATCCCGCTGGCGGTGACCCGGTTGTTGATCTCCTGCTCGTAGGCGCGCTCGTCCTCCACCCCCCGCCGCAGTTCGATCCCCTCCAGCTCCAGCTCGGCCAGCAGCTCCCGCATCTTCTCGATCCCCACCAGCTCGATCAGGAGGTTGGTGGCCAGGTTGCTGCTGGTGACGATCATGTGGAAGGCCAGCTGCTCGATCTTGAGCGTCTTCCCGATGGCCTGGTGCACCTCGGAGTTGGAGTCACGCGCGGACTCCACCCGGAACGGCCCGCCGTCGGCCACGCTGTGGAAGCGGTTGCGGACGTGCAGGCGCGACTCCAGGGAGAACATCCCCCGGTCCACCGCTCCCATGACCGCGGCCAGGATGGGGACCTTGATGGTGCTGGCGGCGTGGAACCA
Source organism: Longimicrobiaceae bacterium (assembly GCA_036260145.1). GTDB lineage: Bacteria > Gemmatimonadota > Gemmatimonadetes > Longimicrobiales > Longimicrobiaceae > JAFAYN01. The sequence goes on from DATAAL010000227.1 coordinate 4,156, forward strand.
GCGGTCCCCGTTGTGATCCCAGGAAGCGCGGCTCTCGTAGTCGTGGAACGAGACGGCGAGCGCCTCGACTCCTGCCTCCTCCCCGATCTCCTCTATCTTCTTCTGCAATCTCTCTACGTCCTTGTCTATCGCTGCCATGCGGTTGTGGCCGGACGACGGGTGTTTCGACGGATGTCGCCGCGTCCGGACCCGGTACGGAC
>DATAAL010000228.1:0-9878 GCA_036260145.1 Longimicrobiaceae bacterium
CGATCCTGCAGGCGCGGGTCGCGGGAGACGTGCAGGGGAGGGTGATCGCGGCCGCGCGGATGCTGGTGCAGGCGGCGGTCCCGCTCGCCTACATCGTCGCCGGTCCGCTGGCGGATTACGTGTTCGAGCCGATGATGGACCGCGGGGGAGCGCTGGCCGGGAGCGTCGGCCTGCTCATCGGCGTGGGGGACGGCCGCGGCGTGGCGCTGATCTTCATGGTCGCCGGACTGCTGTCCTCGGCGATCGCGATGGCGGGATACCTCAATCCCCGGCTCCGCAACGTGGAGGAGGAGAGCGACCCCGAGCCGCTCCTGGTCGCTGCTCCCGCGGAGGCGGCGGTCCGGGTGGCCGGGTGAAAAGTGAGCGGGGCGGCCAGCCCGGAGTCCCACGGAAGGTGAAGAAGGTGCTGTCGGTGTTCGTCAGGGCGGCCTGACGCAGCCGCCCGGGTCCCGCAGGGTCGGGGTGTGGATGAACCGGAGCAACTTACAGGACACCATGGGCCATCCCACAGTCACCATCGTCGGCGCGGGCCTCGCCGGCTCTGCCATGGCGATCTACCTCGGCCGGCGGGGATACCAGGTCAGCGTCTACGAGCGCCGAGCCGATCCGCGGGACGAGGGAGCGCAGCCGCGGGAGCGCCGCTCCATCAACCTCGGTCTCTCCCACCGTGGGATCCAGGCGCTCACGGCCGTCGGCGTCGCCGACCGGGTGCTGAGCCGATCGGTGGTGGCACGGGGGCGGATGATCCACACCACCGACGGGAAGCAGGTCTTCCAGCCGTACGGTAGCGAGCCGCATCACGTTCTCCACTCCATCGCCCGGCGCGACCTGAACGCCGCCCTGATCGACCAGGCGGAGAGCGCCTGCGGGGTGCGCTTCTTCTTCTCCCACCGCTGCCTGGACCTGGACAAGAAGAGCGCCGCCTGCCTCTTCCGCGACGAGTCATCCGGGAAGACGGCGCGCGCGGCGGCGGACTTCGTGATCGGCGCGGACGGGACGTACTCCACCGTCCGGGCGCGGATGCAGCGCCGGGAAAGGGCGAGCTTCGAGCAGGAGTTCCTGGACTGGGGGTACAAGGAGCTGACCATCCCTGCCGCCCCCGACGGGAGCTCCCAGATCGAGCTGAACGCGCTGCATATCTGGCCGCGCGGCGACTGCCTGATCGTGTCCCACCCCAACCTGGACGGGTCGCACACCGCCACCCTCTTCATGCCGTTCGAGGGCGGGGAGAGGAGCTTCACCGCGCTCGGTACTACCGACGAGGTGGAGAGCCTTTTCGCGCGGACGTTCCCGGACCTGGTGCCGCTGGCGCCGGAGCTGGTGCCGGAGTTCCTCCGGCACCCCACCGCTCCCCTGGTGAGCACGCGCACCTCCCTCTGGCACTACCGCGACCGGGTGGTGCTGATCGGAGACGGTTGCCACGCCGTGTACCCCTTCTACGGTCAGGGGATGAACGCGGCGCTGGAGGACTGCGCGGTGCTGGACGCCTGCCTCGAGCGGCATCCCGGCGACCGGGAGAGTGCCTTCCGGGAGTACCAGGAGCTCCGCAAGAAGAACACGGACGCCCTGCACCAGCTGGTCAAGCAGAACTTCGAGGAGCTTCGCGACACCGTGAACTCCCCGGTGTTCCGCGCGCGCAAGCGGGTGGATCTGGTGCTGAGCCGGCTCTTCCCCGGCCGGTGGATCCCCCTGTACAACATGGTGGTGCACAGCAACATGCCCTACTCCGAGGCGCTGGAGCGCGCCCGGAGGCAGGACCGGATCCGCAGGTGGAGCGGCCTGGACCTGATGCTGATGGTCTCGTTGTGGGTCGCCGGCGTGTGCCGGCTCTTCCCGGCGCTGGCACGGGCGGCACGCACCCTCGCCCGGACGGTGGGCCCGGGGTGGCGGCGGAGCGCCCCGACTCTGGCCGGGGCGGATTCAGTAGCGGTACAGGACACGCGGAGATAGAGGCCGTCGGCGGTCTCCGGGCCACCCCCATCCCAGCGGATCGATGCGTATCCACCCGACGAACCCCGAGCTGTACCTGGTCGAGCTGACCGATCTCCAGCTGGACCCCCTCCCCGAGCGGGTTCGGGCAGATTACGCGCTGCTCGTCGGGACCATGGGCTGGGCAGTATCGTACCTGACCAACCCGCACCCGGAGCTGGGACGGTCGGGACCCGTCTGTCCGTTCACCCGCCCCGCGATGCGGAAGAACACCTTTTTCCTGACCGTCTACCACGGGTCGGACCTCCGCCAGGAAGACGTGCTCGCGGTGATCCGCGAATACCGCGACTGGTTCCTGGAGATGGACCCGCGAGAAGGGAAGGACGTTCAGTACAAGACCGTCAACATCCTCTTCCCGGATATCTCCACGGAGGACGCCATTGAGCTGATTGAGGCGACGCAGACCCGTCTCAAGCCGGAGTACGTCCCCCACGGGATCATGATCGGGGAGTTCCATCCCGGTCCGCCCAAGAAGGCCGGCCTCTGGAACCCCGACTTCCGGCCGCTGAAGAGCCCGGTGCCGCTGATGTCGATCCGGTACATGGTGCCGACGGACTTCGCCTTCCTCCGGGACACCCGGGAGTTCATGACGGCGTACCTGACGCGCTTCGCCGACCGCCTCCCGGTGCCCATGCGCAGCGACATCGAGGAGACGGCGCGCCGCTTCGGGCTGGAGTCCCTGCTGGAGGGGCTCTCCCCGGCGGAGGTGAAGATCGAGATCCCCCCGGCCACGCTCCAGGAGCTGGCCGCCGGAGAAACGCTCCCCGTGGTCGAATGAGACGGTACCGAACCCTGCTCCCACTCGATGCGACACCAGCAATGGACCACACCATGACCCCTCTCCGACCGATCATGCGTATCGCGCGGCCGCTCCTGGAGCTCGCGGCGGCGGCAGGCATCCACCTGGCCGTCCTCGCGGGGAACGCGGTGGCACAGGCCACACCGCCTGCGCCAGGGGTAACGCCCCCCCAGACACGCACCTACCAGGTGTCGCTCGCCGATGCCGCCATCCGGGTGGACGCGGTGCTGGACGAGCCGGCGTGGGAGGCCGCGCCGGCCATGGACCTCCCCTACAAGTTCTTCCCCGTCGACGGCTCTCCGACGCCGGTGCGGACCGACTGCCGCATTACCTTCGACGACGACAACCTGTACTTCGGGTGCACGGCGTACGACCCCGATCCGTCCCGGATCCGCGCCCGCTATGCCGACCGTGACGCCGTGCGCGAGGACGACCACATATTCCTGGTGCTGGACCCCTTCAACGACCAGCGGCGCGCCTTCGAGTTCGGCCTCAACGCGCTGGGCGTGCAGATGGACGCCACCTGGAGCGAAGTGGACGGGGTGGAGGACTTCACCTGGGACGCCATCTGGAAATCGGCGGGCCGGCTCACCCCGGAAGGGTACGTGGTGGAGGCGGCGATCCCCTTCAGCTCGCTGCGCTTCCCCGACACCGACGCCGTGCAGACCTGGGGCGTCCTCTGGGCGCGCAGCTACCCACGCGAGGCGCGCTACGCCCTGCGCTCCATCCACATCAACCGCAACCAGGCCTGCCTCCTCTGCCAGGCCGACAAGCTGGAGGGGTTCCGCGGCGTGCAGTCCGGGCGGGACCTGGAGCTGACCCCCACCCTCACCACCCGGCGCTCCGACGTGCGCCCCGTCTTCCCCACCGGGAGGATGGAGCCGGGGGACGTGGACCCCGAGTTCGGGCTGAGCGGGCGGTGGGGGATCACCCCGAACGTCAACCTGAACGCCACTCTCAACCCCGACTTCTCGCAGGTGGAGGCGGACGTGGCACAGCTCGAGGTGAATGAGCGCTTCGCCCTCTCGTACCCGGAGAAGCGCCCGTTCTTCCTGGAGGGGGCGGACCTCTTCCAGACCCCCACCCGGCTGGTGTTCACCCGCTCTATCATCGACCCCACCGGGGGGCTCAAGCTGACGGGGAAGGAGGGGAGGAACGTGTTCGGCGTGTTCGGGGCGTCGGACCGGGTCACCTCGCTCCTCTTCCCGGCCAACCAGGGCACCGCGCAGACGCTCCTCCGGGAGGAGGTGCATACCGCGGTTGCCCGCTACCGGCGCGACATCGGACGGGCTTCCACCGTCGGGGCCACGTACACCGGGCGCATGGGCGAGGGGTACTTCAACCACGTGGCCGCCGTGGACGGCTTCCTCCGGCTGAGCCCCGCCAAGATCGTGCGCGTCCAGTACTCCTTTGCCGGCACGGAATACCCGGACACGGTGGTGCGCGCCTTCCGGCAGCCGACGGGGACGCTCACCGACGGCGTGCTGCAGGCGGAATTTGTGCACCGGAGCCGCGACTGGTTCGCCAGCGCCCTGTACCGGGACATCGGCAGGGACTTCCGCGCGGACGCGGGCTTCATCCCCCGCGCCGATATCCGCGGCGCCACCCTGCAGGCCGAGCGGTCCTTCTGGGGAGGGCCCGACCGGTGGTTCAACCGCCTGGGCTTCTTCGGCTTCGCCGAGTGGCTGGGGAACCATGACGGGAAGGAGACCGACCTGGGGCTGGCGTTCGTGACCAACTACCAGGGCCCCCGGCAGTCCACCGCCAGCGTGGGGTTCGGCTACAACCGGAAGCTGTTCGCCGGGAAGACGTTCGAGATGCTCGACATGCGCTCCGCCTTCGAGATCCGCCCCTCCCGACGGTTCGCCTTCTCGCTGGGGGCGCGCATCGGCGAGGACATCGACGTGGCCAACGCGCGCAAGGCCAACCTGTTCCAGGTCGTACCGGGGATGGAACTGCGGGTGGGGCGCAGCCTGTACCTGGAGCTGGACCACGCCATCCGGCGGCTGGACACCCAGAGCAGCGATTCCCTGCCGGACCAGGAGATCCTGGATGCGCGGCTCACCGAGGCGCGGGCCGTCTACCACTTCGGGGTGCGCACCTTCGTCCGGGCGATCCTCCAGTACCAGGGGCTGAACCAGGACCCGAGGCTCTACCGGGTCCCGGTGCGTCCGGAGACGAACACTCTGTTCACCCAGTTGATGTTCGCCCACAAGGTCAACCCGCAGACGGTGCTCTTCGTGGGGTACACGGACAACCGGCTGGGGCTGCAGGACGTGGATCTCACGAGGACGGGGCGGACGTTCTTCGTGAAGCTGGGGTACGCGTGGAGGCTGTAGGCGCCTGAGCGCGCGGTTCTGGTTGGGAAGGGGCGGCTCCTGGTTCGGGGTCCGCCCCCGCCTGCATTACTGCGGTACCGGGAAGCATATTTGGTGACATATTGGAACGGATTGTGCGGCGTTCACATCGTGACCGGGATCCCTTTCATGTCATGCCATACAAGGAGGACCGTATGCAGAAGCAGATCGGCCGGGTCCTGTTCGGCGCTGCGGTGCTGGGGGCACTGGGTCTCGGAGCGAGCCAGGCGTTCGCCTCGACCGAACCCCGTGATGCCACCGCGCGTGCCTGCAACGACAGCACCTGCTTCAACAACTGCGTTGCGCGCGGCTACGACTCCGGGGAGTGCATCCGCGGCTTCTGTCGCTGCTTCTGACCGGGTGGGGTAGGGGTCAGCGGCGGAGCAGTTCCTCCACCACCTCGGCTCCCCGCTCCGCCGCTCCCAGCCCCCCCTCCACGTACTCCCGCGCCCGCGCTCCCGCGGCGCGCCGGGCACCTTCATCCGAGAGCAGGCGCAGCAGCCGGCGGGCCAGCTCCTCCCCCTCCTTCACCGCCCACGCACCCCCGTTCTCCACCAGCTCCCCGGCCTCGCGCGCGTTGGCATGCCCCGGTCCGAAGAGCACCGGCAGCCCGAAGGCCGCCGGCTCCAGCACCGAGTGCAGCCCGGCCGTCCCGAAGCCGCCGCCCACGTAGGCCAGGTGCCCCACCGCGTACAGGTCGCCCAGGATCCCGACGCGGTCTACCAGCAGCACGTCGCGTCCGACGGAGCCCCGGTCGAGGCTCGACAACCGGACGTACGAGAGACCGTGCCGCTCCAGCAGCGTCCCGGATCCGGCGAGGTGTGCCGGTGCCGGCTCGTGCGGGACCAGCACCAGCCGGAGCCGCCCGCCCGCGTCCAGGCAGGCGCGGACCGCGGGGATCAGCCGCTCCTCGTCCGGCGGCCAGGTGGATCCGGCGACCAGGGTCAGCCGGTCCGGATCGGCCACGGAGCGGAGGAGGTCCGAGCCGCGGTCCACCGTACCCGCGCGCTTCCACACCTGGTCGAAGCGGGCGTCGCCCATCGCCGTCCGCCGCTGCGAGGGGACACCGAGTGCTCCGAAACGCTCCGCGTCCGCGGGGGAGATGGCGGCGACCCGGTCGAGGCGGGTATAGGCCGGCCTCAGGAGCGCCCGGGCCGCGCCCGAGAGCCGACTGGACGACTCCGGGAGGGTGCCGCTCAGCAGCGCCAGGCGGATTCCCCGGCGCTTCGCCTCGCGGGTGAGCACGGGCCACACGTCCGTCTTGGAGAAGGCGATCACCTCGGGCCGCAGCAGCTCCAGCGCGTGGCGTACGTCGCCCGGGAGGTCGAGGGGGAGGTAGTCGTGGAAGTCAGTGGGGACGGTGGCGGCGAACCCCTCCGCGGACGGGGAGAAGAAGGTGTACGCCACCTGCACGTCCGGCCGGCGTGCCCGGAACACCTCCATCACGGCACGCGCCTGGAGCCCCTCGCCGACGCTGGGCGCGTGGAACCAGACCAGCGGACGCGCGGGATCGCGCTCCTCGCGTGCCCAGCGCTCCATCCGCTCCAGCACGCCGCGGCGCCCGCGGATCCCCCGGGCGAGCTTGCCGCTCCCGCGCGCGAGCAGGGGGAGGAGCGGGCGGGCGATCTGGAGAGCGGAGACGTACAGCGATTCGGTGATCGGCATCCGCCGAATCTACGCCCCGGGGCCGGCCCGCTCAATTCTTCCGGGGGGGGAGTTCCTGCGCCTGCAGGGGGCATGACGCCGGTGGACGAATGGTTGCATCACCCGAAGCGTCTTACGCGCGGGGAGGCACTTCGGTATATTTTCGGCACCATGAAAGATCGTATCGTCATCCGCGGGGCCCGGCAGCACAACCTCAAGAACCTGGACCTGGACCTCCCGCGCCGCGCGCTGATCGTGGTGACCGGCCCCTCCGGCTCCGGGAAGTCCTCCCTGGCCTTCGACACCGTCTACGCCGAGGGGCAGCGGCGCTACGTGGAGTCTCTCTCCACCTACGCCAAGCAGTTCCTGGAGCGGATGGAGAAGCCCGACGTGGAGCGGGTGGAGGGGATCTCCCCCGCGGTGGCGATCGAGCAGCGCAACCCCACCAAGACCTCCCGCTCCACCGTGGGCACGGCCACGGAGGTGCACGACTACCTGCGCCTCCTCTGGGCGCGCGTGGGGCGCACCTACTGCCCCGGCACCGACCCGGACCACCCCTGCGGGCGTGAGGTCCGGCCGGACAGCGTGCAGAGCGCCACGGACACCGTGCTGGCCCTACCGGAGGGGACGCGCTTCATGGTGGCCTTCCCTCTCCCCCTCTCCGCCAGGGTGACACACGCCCTGGTGGTGGAGAACCTCCGCGCCCTGGGCTTCCTGCGCGTGCGCGCCGACGGGCGCGACCTGCACCTGGACGACCTGGCGGATGACCCCGACGTCGACCTCACCCGGGCGCGCGAGCTCCTGGTGGTGGTGGACCGCCTGCGGGTGGATCCGGAGGACACCTCGCGCCTGGCCGACTCCCTCCAGACGGCGTTCGCCGAGGGGGAGGGGGAGGCGCTGGTGATCCCCGAGTCGGGAGAGCCGCTCCGCTTCACCGAGCGCTTCCGCTGTCCCGACCACCCCGGGATCGAGTTCGCCCGGCCGACCCCGCAGCTCTTCTCCTTCAACAACCCGTACGGCTCGTGCCCGGAATGCACCGGCTTCGGCGCGGTGCTCCAGTACGACGAGTCGCTGATCGTCCCCAACCCGGCCCGGTCGCTGGAGGAGGGAGCGGTCGACCCGTGGAGCAAGCCCCGCTACGAGGCCCGCCGCCGCCGGTTGGCGGAGTTCGCGCGACGCGCGGGGGTGCGGATGGACACCCCCTGGCGCGACCTGCCGGGGGAGTTCCGGCGGGCGGTGATCCATGGGACACGCGGCTTCGAGGGGGTGATCCCCTTCCTGCACGCGCTGGAGGAGAAGCGGTACAAGCAGTACATCCGCGTCTTCCTGCGGCAGTACCAGAGCGCGCAGCCCTGCCCGACCTGCGGGGGGGCCAAGCTCCGCCCCTCGGCGCTCTGGATCCGGGTGGCGGGGAGGAACATCGCCGAGATATCGGACCTCCCGCTCGCCCGGCTGCGGGAATGGACGGACGGGCTGGTGGCGAGCGGGAGGTCGGGAGCGTCGGGCGACGGCGGCTCCCCGCCCCTCCGCCCCCAGGAGTGGGAGATCGCCGAGCCGATCCTCCGGGAGCTGGAGGCGCGCGTCGGCTTCCTCAACGACGTGGGGCTCGGCTACCTGACGCTGGAGCGCCAGACCCGCACCCTCTCCGGCGGCGAGGCACAGCGGATCACCCTGGCGAACGCGCTGGGGAGCAAGCTGATGGACACGCTCTACGTGCTGGACGAGCCCACCATCGGCCTGCACCCCGCCGATAACGACCGCCTCCTCCGCCTCCTGGTGCGGCTGCGCTCGGCGGGGAACACCGTGCTGATGGTGGAGCACGACCCCGAGGCTATGCGCGTGGCCGACCACCTGGTGGAGCTGGGGCCGGGGAGCGGGGAGCGCGGCGGGGACCTGGTCTTCCAGGGCTCCCTCGGCGAAATCCTGGAGGCGGACACCCTGACCGGGCGCTACCTCTCCGGGCGGGAAGAGATCGCCGTCCCGGAGCGCCGCCGCCGCACGGACGGCCCGCGCCTGCAGCTCACCGGCGCGCGGGAGCACAACCTCCGCGGGGTGGACGTGGAGATCCCCACCGGGGCGCTGACGGTGGTGACGGGGGTGTCCGGCTCCGGGAAGTCCACCCTGGTGCACGACGTCCTCTTCCGTGCCCTGGAGCGGGAGCTCTCCGGCGGGGAGACCAGCGCCAAGCGGCACCTGGGGGAGGCGGTGGGCGCGTACGACCGGCTGACGGGGACCACGCACCTCAGGGGGGTGGTGCTGGTGGACCAGTCCCCCATCGGGCGGACGCCGCGCTCCAACCCCGTGACGTACATCAAGGCGTACGACGAGGTGAGGCGGATCTTCGCCTCGCTCCCCGAGGCGAAGAAGCGCGGCTACGGGCCGGGGCACTTCTCCTTCAACGTCAAGGGCGGGCGCTGCGAGGCGTGCAAGGGAGAGGGGCAGGTGCAGGTGGAGATGGTGTTCATGGCGGACGTGTTCGTCCCCTGCGAGGTGTGCCAGGGGGCCCGCTTCCGCCCGGAGACGCTGGAGGTCCGCTACAACGGGCGGAGCATCCGCGACGTCCTGGACCTCACGGTGGACGAGGCGATCCGCTTCTTCCTGCACGAGGACCGGCTGGGGGAGGCGCTCTGGCACCTGCAGCAGGTGGGGCTCGGCTACCTGCGGCTGGGGCAGCCCGCTCCCACCCTCTCCGGCGGGGAGGCGCAGCGCATCAAGATCGCCCGGGAGCTGGCGATGGGGGCGCGGCGCGGGGGGAAGAAGCTGTACATCCTGGACGAGCCCACCACCGGGTTGCACCTGGACGACATCCGCAAGCTCCTCCGCGTCCTCGGCGACCTGGTGGACGCCGGGCACACGGTGCTCCTGATCGAGCACAACCTGGACGTGATCAAGACTGCGGACTGGATCATCGATCTCGGCCCCGGTGCAGGGCCCGAGGGTGGACGAGTCGTGGCGGTCGGCACTCCGGAAATTGTAGCAGAGGTGCCCGAGAGCGTCACGGGCCGTTACCTCGCCGGGATCCTGCAGCACGCAGTGGTTACCTGATGAGATGGATCGGGTGAGGGCTCTAGGCTGACCGCAGCACCAGA